>JABJPQ010000545.1 GCA_018663815.1 Halobacteriovoraceae bacterium
GGCTCAGAAACAACTCCAACATTAGAGCTCGTTGGCTATTACTACCGTTCATCCAAGGTAAAACCAAAACGAAATAAATATTGTCAAACCTTTGCTTGTACCATTGAAATGGATTCAGACATATTTGATGAAGATAAATCGGATATCTTTGCGAGAAGACCATTTATGGCCGAATTTATGAGTGGAAAATTCTCATTTGCGCTGATTACAAGTCATGTTATTTTTGCCTCTCCCAAGAATCCCTTTGAACAAGACAGGATCACATCCAAAGCATTCGGAACAAGCTACTATGACCATATTAAAGGGGCCACTGCTGCCAACTATGCCCGTATAGCTGAGATTAAAGTAACTCTCGATTTCATTGAGAAGTTTGTCGCTACCAAAGGAGCCCAAAAAGATGTTATTTTTATGGGAGACTTTAACTTAGAAAAAAGAGCAAAATTTTGGCCAGAAATATTAAAGTCATGGCAAGGAAGCCAAATCTATATTGATAAAAAAACATCAATTACAAAGGCTCGTTTTAACATTAAGGGTGAAGATACATTTGGAGCCTCAATGAATTATGACCATTTCATTTTTAATCCGAAACAAACCAAAGAATGTATGGGGGCTAAAAATACTTTTACAGGTGGAGTTGTTAACTTCACTCAAAAAGGAATCATCCATTCACAAACAAAAAAAGAATACGGTGTAACTGACGGTGAATATAATGTCGATCAATCCAAGAATGAAAAAATCATTGCAAAGTTTATTACTCCTTATGAGACAGAAAAAAAGCAAATTCTTACTATTGGAAAAAGAGAGATCGATCATAATGGAAAAATTTTAAAACTTCGAAGTATTATCAATGATCAAATTCAAGTAAAAAAACAAATTGATTACTTTCAAGAAAGAATCATCGATTCCCAAAGCAATGAAGATTGGTACTACTATTACTTTCACCAAACATTAAGCGATCATTTTCCTATTTACATGGAATGTAGCACTATTTAATAATGAGGCTCTTAATTAAAGTCTCAAACTTTGCTTTATGATCATCAGCATCGGACCTTAGCCACAGACCAAGTACTTTTTTAGGCTTTAGTTTTGCGCTGAATGCAAAATGATTATCTTGATCTAAACTTCCGTATGTTTTAAAATTCATTTTTATCGCTCGGATATTTTCAACCTTATCCATATTATAGTCTTGACCCGTAACATGAAAAAAATCAATATTTCCTACACCATACTTTTTATTAATATTAAGAATTTTAAATAACCATTCAGGCAAAATAGAACGAACGATCCAGCCTGGTTTGTAACTCCCCTCATAAACGACACCTAACTGAAAATAAGTATCTTTTTCTTCTAAACTCAGTTTTGATTCAATATTGACTTTCCCATCAACTGAAATCTCCGAATACGTTTTGGGTTCTGCAAATTTATAAAAGAGTGGAGATGCTGAGTTATCAACACGAATGGAAACATCGTTTCCAATACTAACCGTATTAGGTTTTAACTTTTTATATTGTAAATCCAAAAAATTCTGAGGTGTAGAGACAGGAATAATTATTATTGAAAAAAAATAGTTTCTCATTTTCTTTAAATATTTATTCAATTGACTTCCCTTCTCAAAAATTAATACGTCAGCATATCTCTTATGGCCTGTTCAATCGTGTCAGTGTTTGGTAATGTTGCTTTTTCAAAAACTCGATTAAAACCAACTGGAATAAAAGGAGATCCAAACCTTTTCACCGGAGCATCTAATGCTTCAAAGCAGTTTTCATTAATAAAGGCGACAATCTCTCCACCAAAGCCACCAAAAACTTTATCTTCGTGTACAACAAGACAACGATTAGTTTTTGAAACAGTATCAATAATTGCCTGTTCATCCATAGGAATAATTGAACGTAAATCCATAACTTCTATATTAAATCCTTCTTGCGCTAATTTTTCGGCTACAGCTAAGCAAAAGTGAGTCGTATTTCCATAAGTAATAACGGAAAGATCTGTCCCTTCTCTTCTAATTTTAGCCTTTCCAAAAGGAACTTCATAATCATCAGGAACAACAGCCATCGCCTCTTTTGAGTTATATAAAGACTTTGGTTCTAAATAAAGAGTTGGTCCTTTTGATCGCATAGAGGTTCTTAAAAGCCCGGCTGCATCATCAGCAAATGATGGACATACAATTCTTACGCCAGGAATTCCGGCCAGATTTCCTTCCAGATTTTGAGAGTGATAAAGCCCTCCACCTATATAGCCTCCAGAAGCCAGTCTAATTGTTACATTGGGAGAAAAAGCTCCATTTGATCGCCAATAATCGTGCGAACATTCCAAGTATTGTTCCATGGCTGGCCAAAAATAATCAGCAAATTCAGCCCCCTCAACGACAATACGAATATCATCTCTAAAGCGTGACATTCCATTGGCCGTACCCAAAATATAATCTTCAGCTATGGGACCATTAAAAACACGCTCTATTCCAAATTCTTGTTGCATGCCTTTTGAGACATTAAAAATCCCACCCTTCTCTTTATTGGCCATATCTTGGCCCCAAATAAAAGTGTGCTCATTATATCGGAACTCTGCTTTAAGTGTTTCATTAAGTGCAGTAATAAATTTGATTTCCTCACCTTCTTCATTATGTGAGCCATCACCGTATTTATCTCCCGCATATGGTTCAGGTATAAGAAAATCATACATTGATTCGGCAGTTGGGTGAGGAGCTTTAACAGCTGCTTTATGAGCAGTCATCAATTCATCTTTGCAAGCAGCTTCTATCTTTTCTAAATCTTTTTCTTTAAATCCATTTTTTAATAACAATGCTTTAAATTTTGGGAGAGGATCTTGCGCTTTAGCTTCGGCAATTTCTTTTTCATCCCGATACCATTCATGTTTGTCTGAGTTAGAATGATTTCCAATGCGGACACAATGAGCGTGAACAATCACAGGTTCTGATTTTTCAATTGCATGCTTTTTAGCGGCAAGCATAGTATTCATAGAATCAAAAATATCTTTTCCATCGCAATGAACGACCTTTAGATTTTTAAATCCTGTAAAGTTATCAGCAGCGAATTCATTAGCTGTTTGATCTCGCTTTGGAACCGAAATACCATAACCATTATCTTGAAAAACAAATACAACAGGAAGTTTCTCCGTTGAAGCTCCATTAATCGCTTCGTAACAATAACCTTCTGAAGTTGAGGATTCACCTTGAGAAGAAATTGCAACACCTTTGTGTTTGTATCTTTTCATTCCCCTAGCGACACCAACGGCGTGTAAAGTATGATTTCCAGTACAAGAAGAAACATTATGAATATTCCATTCCGGTTTTGCAAAATGATTTGACATATGTCTTCCGCCAGAAGCTAAATCACCTGCTTTTGACAGACCATTTAAGATTAGCTCTTCAGCGCTGCAGCCTGCTGATAAAGCGGTTTGCATATCGCGGTAATAAGGAAATAAATGATCTGTTTTTTTATCAAAGACCTGACCTATTGCAAGTTGAATAGCATCATGGCCAGCATAAGGTGCATGATAAGACCAACCTAGTGCTTGTTTAAGATAGTTTGGAGCACGCTCATCAACCATTCTTCCTAGCACAAGTAATCGATACCACTCTTTTAATACTTTTTTATCTGTTGTCTTAATGTCATGTGTTTTTGTTACTTTCATCCGTTTAGATTCCCTAATATAAATCATGTAATATGTTTTTAATTATAGTTTGGAGACAGAAATTAGCATAGTTAGGAAAAGATTGTCCATTGGCTTAGGGAGTGCCCCCAAGTCAGACACGGAGCGCATTTATTTTAATTGAATACTTTCATAATTCAGTGTTTAATTATTGCAACAAGGATGTATTATGAAATTTCTTCTCTTAGCCCTGCTAGCCACAACTTCAGTGTTAGCAAATGTACCCCGTCTTCAAGACGCTCCTATTGAATGGTTAATTACCAGAACGATTCAATCAAAGATTAATAATGAACACCATATTAAAACAAACGATAAAACAGTTCAAAATATCCTCGCGGCTATCGATTATAATGAGCAAACTGATGAGATCACTTTAAGATAAAACTCCCAAGCTCAAAGATTAAAAAGTGAGCTTATTTCATATTTATCCACCAAACAAAAAACTTACCTTCAAACCAATAAAGACTATCAAAATTGGTTAAC
>JABJPQ010000306.1 GCA_018663815.1 Halobacteriovoraceae bacterium
TGGGAGTATTTTCAAAAGTATCTTTTAGAATTTTTTCCGCTTTTTCCATGTTTTTTCGTTCAAAGAGCTTGAACATGATTGAGCCACTCGTTTTATTGTTGCGTTGAAACCATGTATAATCCACCATACCCTTTAAAAGGTTTAAGCCTTTAGTCTCAACCTCTTGCATGATATTTTCCATGTGTCGGCTACTTTTAGTATCATGGTCACTTATGTACATAAATACCCAGTCAGAGCCTGGCTTTCCAATAACTTCTTTGGGTAGTTTTGGTAAAATGGTAATAAGCAAAACAGATACAATGATAAAGGGGGTGGTAATTAATAATATTTTGCTAAATCTGAAATCTAATATTTTTACGAGAATTCTCTCATAAAGGCTTTGGAATTTTTGAAAAGGTTTATCTAACGGAGCTGTGGCCATCGGATTGTAATTTTTTAGAATTAAAACTCTAACACTTGGGACAATAACAAGCGCTACGATTCCTGAAATCGCGTGAGAAAAAATGACTGCTCGGGCGAGATCTCCTAAGATGGCATTGGTTAAGTTTGAGGTAAAGGCCATGGGTAAAAAAACAATTAGTGTCGTTGTTATACTTAAAATGACAGGGAGTGAAACTTCTTTAACGGCCATAAATACGAGTTCTAACCTTTGTGAAAAAGTGTCACAAGCTTTATTTTGTTTAGCCCAGTTTTGTCTGTGTTTAAAAATATTTTCAAGGATTACAACAGAGGCATCAACATTCATACCAGCGGCTAGAGCTAGACCGCCCAGGGAGATTAAGTTTAAATTCATCCCACTTACTTTCATCAGGATAAATGAAAGGATCATACTTAGGGGAATCTCAATAGCAGCTGTCCCAACATTTTTAATTCCTCCAATAAAAAGATAGAGTACGAGTACGGCCATTGCGGCAGCTATAAATACGTCTTTAATTAAATTGATAATTGATTTATTAATCGTCTCTGCGGGGTCTACAATTACTTTGACCTGTAAGGACGAAGGAAGCAGTGCTTTTTTGTTGGCAAGCAGTTTAACAATGTCTTCACTCATTTTTTTTACATTTGCACCTGATTTAGGCTTGGCAAAGAGAATGAGTGAATTAAGGCCATTGGTTTTAAAGCTTCTCTCGCGAAATAAATCTCGGCCATAGTCAATATCAGCAATATCTTTTAAATAGAGAGTTGAGCCTCCGTGATTGATGGTGATTCGGCTGAGCTCATCTACATTTGTAACATCTGCTGCAATTTCAAACTTTTGATTTGATTTTCCAATTTTAACGACACTGCCTGAGAATGATGCCAGGGCTGCGCGGATTTGGGGTTTGATATGTCTGGGGAATATACCATACTGAGCTATTTTTTCCGGGATTAGTTTGATACTAATGACATAGCTTTCTGGGTTCCAGATATTTGCTTCGTCAGCATCTTGAATCTTTTCAAGTTCCGGTTTTAAGATTGGCTCAATGATATTGTAAAGCTCGCGTAAAGATAGATCTTGTGAGTAAAGACTAGCCGCAAAGAAGCCTGAGTTTCGATTTCTTTGCCAAACGCTCACTCGATCAGCAATTTCCTTAGGGAGCAAAGATGAGATTGAGGCTGCGACCAGATCAACTTCTTTTTTTGCTTTAGCAAAGGGAGTATTCCAAGCAAAGTCTACTTCGTAGAAGACACCATCTTCTTCATATTTCGAATTTAACTTATCAACTTGAACATCATTATTGGAGATCTTTTTAATCCGTCCATCAATAGCGTTACCAAATTCTTTTTGAAAATTTTTAGCTGAGTAGGTGCCATAGGGAACCCACATATTAACGCTGGGTTTAGATGTGGCTGGATACATCGACACAGGCAAGGAGAAACCTGAGTAAACTCCATAGGCGACAAAGATTAAAGCTGTTACAAATAGTCTGGCAGGGTTTGAGAGTATATGTCTAAGCATGGACTACTTCTTATTGATGAGGACTTCTTCCCCATCTCTTAAAAATTTAGCTGCTTCAGAAATATATTCTTGACCTAGCTCAAGGCCTTCAAGGATTTCAATCTTTTCTTTGAAGCGATTTCCAATTTTGACTTCTACTTTCTTTACTTTTTTATCTTTTATAGTAGCAACAAAAATGTTTTCACCAATATAGTAAAGAGATTTTTCATTGATTAATTTACGTTCTTCTTTATTAAGAATAATTTCAGCGCTGCCAATGACTCCAGGAATCAGTTTACGCTTAGGATCTTTAATACTCAGTTCAACTGTTACGGTTCCCGTTAGGCTATCAATCGCTGTTCCGATACCTGTGACTTCGAGGGGAATTTTAGATAAGTTTAAACTTGATACTTTTAAAAAACCTGTAAGTTTTGGTTTGATTTTTTTATAATCGGCAGCAGAGACTTCTATTTTTCCATAAAGATTTTCAGGGTCATTTATAAGGATCAGGTTTTCCCCCTTATTAATATACTGACCTTGAGAGACAGCAATTGCAGCTACGACACCTGACACTGGAGACCTTAAGGTTCTATTTTCATAGTGCAGGCTAAGGTCTTGATTTCTAAGCATTAGTAAGGGAGTTCCTTTCTTTACCTTTTGGCCTAAGCTAACTAGCCGCTTTATAACAATGTATTGATTATCCGATTTTACTTTGGAATCAACCTTGCTTTTAATGGCCATGGGAAAAATTAAGCTTCGTTCAATAACGCTATTTTTGATTATTTTAAGGCTCACCTTGGGTTTTTTGGTAGTACTGTAACTGTTAAAGGGAATAATAATTACTAATAATAGTAAGTGGAATCTTAATGACATTGTCTCTCCTAATCTCTTGCTAGCAATTACATAGCAAGTACGACTCAGATTGGGAAATAATTTGAACTTATTATAAGCCGCTAGCAAGCGAAATTAAGTGATCACTTAATTTTTCAAGTAGATCTTTGCTAGGGCTTAGTTGGCGATAGTTTATTCCAGCTAAGTTAAAGATTTTTTTAGCAATTTTATTGCTTTCAGTATCTTGGTGCTTATCTGAGAGATAAATAACCTCTTTAACATGACTGCTGGCCAGGAGTTTAGCACATTCATGGCAAGGAAAAAGTGTAACGTAACACTTTGAATTTTTTAAGCTTCTAGGAGTGTGTAAGATAGCATTTGCTTCTGAATGAACGACATAACCATATTTTTGATGCTCTAGGGGTTGCGACTTATCTTTACCCCAAGGAAGCTTAGCCTCATTAATCCCAGCTACAAATCCGTTGTAGCCCATGGAAATTTGATGATTACTTTCATCAACAAAGACTGAGCCAACTTTTGTCGCTGGATCTTTAGATTTAAAGCTAGCCATCATGGCTTGCAGCATAAAGTATTCATCCCATGATACGATGGAGGCGACCTCAAAATAATTAGGGTTATCAAGCATGCTCTTGTCCCTCAAAAGATGTTGGCTTAGACGCATTATTTTTACTTAAGACAGCTATTGCTTCATCTTTAAACTGTGAGTAGTCATATTGTTCGGAACCTGAACTTGTGGCCAACAGAATAAACTGGTCAAGACTTGTTTTTAAGGTTTGAACTTGTTCTAGAATAAGAATTTTATCATCATGCTCAGAATTGATTTCTTCTATTAAAATTTTTGCGATAATTTTATTAATTCTATTTAAGAGAGTTTTAAAACTTTTGTACTCGTTTGGTAAGTGAGGAGCATTTTTAATATCCTCCATTGAGTTTTCAAGACCTTCTTTATCAATCATCTTAACAATTTGTTTTACTTCTTTAGCTGATTTATCTGTCATGAAATCAGCAATATATTCTTGATCTTCTTTAGCGAGCTTGATGATCTCATTTGTTTGAGAGGCGTTCAATTCCCCAAGAGCTCTTAGTTCTTTTACTTTTTTTGATGCTCTCTCTTCTCGATCAATTGCAGATTTTATTACTTTTTTGGAAAGTCCTGTTTTTTCAGAGGTAATATCAAGAAATGATTTTTTATCATTGGGAGTTTCATTATCGATCTCTTCTTTGATGATGGTAGAGATAACTTCATCTTTAAATCTTTTTACGTCTGGGTAGAGCGTTTCATAAAGCTCTTTTCCTCGGCTTAATGATTGCTCAAGTTCAATATTGGTTAAATCTTTACGAACAAGATTCTCATCGATAGAGATAAGTTCTTGTTCCATTTCATTTTTATTAACTCTAACGGCTAATACCTTGGTATAGCCAAGCTCTTTCATTGCTTGAAACCTTCTTCCACCAGCAATAAGCTCATCGTTTTCATTGATGACGATTGGGTTAATCAAACCTACAGTTTCGATACTTTTTTTAAGCATATCTACATTAGTATCTAGCCTAAGGTATTTGTTGTGGGTTTTGATTATTGAAATATCAAATTCTTGCATTCTCTCTCCCTGTATTTCTCACTTATTGGAGTAAAAAAATACAAGTAGCGGGCAGTTTTGTCATGACAAATTTTAAGATTTTTCTCCATCAGAACCGATTGCTGCAACCGGGCATGCTTGGAGGGCATTTTCACAATCTTCTAACTCACCGGAAGAATGAGGTTGTTTGCCCACATAAGCGTGACCTTCATCGTCATTCATAAAAAAAAAACCAGGGGCCTCAACACAGCACGCATCACATGCAATACACTGGTCATCAACATAGTACTTTCCTGTTGTGTTTAGTTTCCATTTTGCGGATTTATCGGCCATTAAGTATCTCTATTATTGAAATAAATTAGCTGTCGTTATTACCTTAGAGTTTTTCTCTTTAAACTTTAGAACAGAGTTATATAATAGGCGGCTATTTCTTTGGGCCGAAAATTTGATTTCCTCTGCTAGGTCTTTAGTTTCAACTTTTTTATCTTCAAACTGTGTGGCTTTAGCAAAAGTTACAGTGGTTGGAGTATCTATTATGAGAACTTTTGTTGTGTTTTTATCTTTAAAAAGACTAAGAGCTTCATCTTCATTTAACTCAGCATCTTTATAACGTAAGTTAAAGGGAGTGAACTCATGCTTTTTACTAAAATCAATATCGTATTTCTTTTGAAGTTTTGCTAGTTTTTTTAGGTTAGAGTTCTCAACGAGTGCTTTAATCTCTTCTTTTAATGTTTTGTTAAAGGCGGTTAATTCTTTTCTTTTTGTTTTTTGCAAATGTTTTGTAACTAAGTTCTTTGTCATTAATTTGAGAGTTTTTACTTTTAGTTTTTTAGCTTTGTTTTCTTGTTCGTAATTTTTGTAAAGACCTGCAATAAGCTTTTTATTCTTTTCATCTTTTGAAAAGGTCTTAATTTCACTAGATGAAATTTTAAGATTTGCTGTCATTGCTTCTTTGTCAAAAGAAACAGCAATAGCTTTCATTTTTAAATTTTTAAAACGAATAGTTTGTTTTAAGTATGCTTTTGAGTCTTGTATATTTTCTAGTAGGCTAGATAGCTTTTTAGTTTTCACTTGGTTTGTCATGTCCTCTTCAAACTTAGTTGGGCTTATATTGTTCATGCGAAGAAGGTTCTTATATTTAGTGACATCAAATTTATCACCCGTTTGGAACATTTTGTATTCTTTAATCTCAAACTTAATATGTTTTTTTCCAGCATCAAAGTTGAGGTCATCGGAAAAGTTGACGATATGTTTTTGGTTAATAAGATTTTGTAATGTTGTTTCCTTTAAGCGAAATTGTTTAATTTCTTTATTGGATAAGCTTTTTTTCTTTAACATTTGAGTGTATTGATTAATTGTTGTCTGTAGGGCTCGATTATATTCATCCAACGTAACAGGTGTTCCATCAACTTCTGCTACTGTTCCAACACTTCCACTACCTTGAAAACCTGTAAGGGCAAAACTTATGATAATGGCACCCATAACAATTGAGATACCGATATAAGACAATTTACTTGATAAGTTTTTCATTATTTTCCTTTTATTTTTATTGCCTTAAAATTCTATAGCTAAAATTTCTAAAGTCAATTTTGAACAGAGCGTTATTTTTTTAAATTATTGGCATTAAGCACAGCATTCGTTACCCTAGGAATTATTGAATAAAGTGGGGTAAGCTATTGGATAATCTTGGTTTAGATTCCTCTCGTTGGGGATTAGTTAATAATATTATTGTTGCTATTGTTGCGCTGTACGGTATTGCTGTTCAGGACTACCGTGTTGGTGATGCGTCAGTTTTTCAAAAAGGTATGGTTGAGGTTTTGGCCCCAATTCAAAGGGGAACCTTATCTATGCAAGAAAGTGTTTCCTACACGATTGATCACTATTTTATGATTGTTAATACCAGTAAAGAAAATGAATCTCTTAGAAAGAATCTTGCGGGTCTAGAAAATGAAGTCTTTAGTTTAAAGGAAGTTCAAAAAGAGAATGAGAGACTAAAGAAACTTTTAGATTTTGGTAAGGAAATTCCTCGAAAAAAAGTTTTAGCTCAAGTTGTGAGCTGGGATTCATCCAATGAGTTTAAAGTTTTAAGAATAAATAAGGGAGAAGTGCACGGGTTAAGACTGTTGTCACCCGTTATCACAATGACTGGACTAGTTGGATATGTATATCGGCTAACTCCTAACTATGCTGACATTCTAACCATTCTCGATCAAAATAATAGAGTTGATGCGATTGTTAGCCGGACAAGAACTCACGGAATCGTCGAAGGACATTCAGGGTTCACTTGTCACTTAAAATATGTGAGTAGAACGGAGAAGCTCGAAATAGGTGATACCATTTTAACGGCTGGTTTGGGAGAAATATACCCTAAGGGAATTAAGGTTGGGCGAATTACAAAAATTGATAAAGAAAACTTTGGTATTACTCAGAAGATAGAAATCACTCCAAGTGTAGATTTTCATAAACTAGAAGAGGTTGTTATTTTAGTTGAAGACGCAACTCACGCGGGGAACGATTTTAGTGTTACTAAGAAGGTTGAACTATGAAATACTCACCCCAAGATATTATTATCGGCTTTTTTAAAACAGCTTTGTTGCTTATTTGCTTAGAGATTTTTACCTCTGCCTTTTTGCCAGCTGTGGGCATTACAAATTTTAAGCCAGCATTTAATGTCCTCATTATTTTGTTTTTAGCATTTAAGCTTGATGTTCCATTTTTACCCTTTTTAATCCTCTTGTTTCAGTTTATACACTCGGCATTTTCAATTGAGGGGTGGGCATCGGGAACGTTTGCTGGAATACTTATTGCTTTATCTGTGCGTTATGTGAAAGATATGCTTAATTTTTCTACACCAATAAGTACGATTATTGTTGTGCAGATTTTTCAACTTGCTTGGTTTATACTCGTCGCCGTTATTCTTTCATTAAAGCTAGGTGATTTTTCAAACTTCATTTTTATTTTTATGAAATATGTTCCCGAAAGTATTTTTCTTTCAGTCATTTCACATCACTTTTTCATGTTGCTAGATAATTTTTGGCAAGTTAATCGTAAAACAAGCGGAGCCACAATTTAATGTTTGGTGATGAACAACTTATAAAAATTCACAAACAAAGAGGCGCTCAAGTTGCAAATATCATTATCTTTTGCTTTCTTATTGTTTTTATTCGTCTTTGGTACCTTCAAATCTATAAAGGTGAATTATACCATACTTTTTCCATTCAAAATCGACTACGCAAGGAAGTAATACGTGCTCCGCGCGGAATGATGTTTAGTCGCAATGGTGTTTTGCTTGTTGATAATATTCCACGCTTTGATGCTGTTTTAACACGGCAGTTTTTACATAAAAAAGAAAAAACATTATTAAGATTATCTGCCATCTTAGGAATGGATGTTAAGGCGATTAAAAAAATTATTAAAAAGAAATCATTTCAAGCTAAATATCGCCCAATAATTATCAAGAAAAATATTAACTTAGAAGAAGTTGCAAAAATTGAAACAGAGAATGCATCCTTACCTGGAATTAGTGTTGAGACCTTTATTAGTCGAGAGTATGTAGATAAAGAAGTTGGAGCACATGCGTTGGGATATATTTCTGAAATTTCTCAAGCACAATTACCCAAGTTTAAAAAGAGAGATCATATTGATTATAAACTGGGGGACTTTATCGGGCAATTTGGAATCGAAGAAATTATGGATACTACTTTGCGAGGGGAAAACGGTTATGAATTTGTTGAGGTTGATGCACTAGGAAGAAAGAAGAAATATATTAATACGGATAATTTATTTAAAGGGATAGAGGATAGTTCCCCCAAACCTGGTAATAATATTAAATTAACAATTGATAGAGATTTACAAAAGATTGGCTATGAAGCATTAGGCGGTCGATCTGGGAGTGTTGTTGCGATTGATGTGAATAGTGGAGAGTTGTTGGCCATGGTTTCTACTCCTGCATTCGATCCTTCTCAATTTTCAAGAGGACTTTCTCAAAAATACTGGTCATCTCTTATCGATAACGAAGAAAGACCAATGGGTGATCGTTCTATTCAAAATCACTTTTCACCAGGATCTACTTTTAAGCCTTTTACTGCAATTGCAGCATTAGAAGAAGGTTTAATTGATAGCCTTTCTAAAAAAAGATGTCATGGCTCATTTAAGTTTGGGCGTAGAACTTATAGAAGTTGGAAGCGATATGGATCTGAAAAAGTTGATGTTACTGATGCTCTTCGATATTCGTGTAATATTTTCTTTTATAAAGTTGCGACTGAACTTGATATTGATTCCTTGGCAAAATATGCCCGCCTTTTTGGATTTGGAAAACGCACAGGGATCAATCTTCCTCGTGAAGTATCAGGACTTATTCCAACAAAAGAGTGGAAACTTAAAAGAAATGGTATTCCTTGGCAACAAGGAGAGACTCTTTCATGTGCAATAGGACAGTCTTACGTTCTCGTATCGACATTGCAATTAGCAAATGCCTATGCAGCTATTGCGACTAAGGGGAAATTACATAAACCTTTTATTGTTAAAGAGGTTTTGGATAACCAAGGAAATATTTTAAGTCGAACACAGCCTGAACTTCTAAATCAAATTGAACTGAATCCTAAGACATGGGATTTGATTCATAACGGTTTATATAAAGTTGTGAATGCTCCTAAGGGTACAGCTTGGTGGCGTAGAGGTTTCGGGAATCAAATGGCCGGTAAAACTGGTACTTCTCAAGTTGTTAGAGCTCAAGGTGATGATGAGCTTTATTCAAAGTGTAGTGAAAAAGAATACAAATTTAGGCACCATGGGCTATTTGTTGCTTTTGCTCCATTTGATAATCCTAAAATTGCTGTTGCAGCTTTTGTTGAACATGGTTGTGGATCTTCCGCTGCTGCTCCTATTGTTGAAAAGGTGATTAATACTTATATGAAAA
>JABJPQ010000240.1 GCA_018663815.1 Halobacteriovoraceae bacterium
TAGAATTGACCTGAATGGTTACATATTAGCGGTGAAGAATTGAAAATATTACTTAAGGGTACACTCAATATTTACAGTTGAGAAATCTTTGAAAGTTTTAAGGAAGGATTTACTCATTCAGAAACTATTAAAGCAATCTACATAATGGGAACGATTATTGAAGCTTAGTCACAGAGTTTCAAACTGAGATTATGAGATTACGATACTTTAAATCAAGCCTTTTATCTCTATAACTCTCATAGCCCCTAATAATATTCAACCACAGCAACGGTAAAATGTTCATGACACCTTTTTATAAATCCCAAACAAGCTTAGAATTTGAATTAATATTAATAACAATGTCTTTAACTTAAAATGTTTTTTTTAATTTTCAAAGTTTTCAGACAATTATAAATAAGGTGTTTTTATGAAGTCACTTATCTTAACCGTAATTTTTTCCACAATTTTATCCAATATGGCCATAGCAGCTAATGTGGGTTTTTCAGGACACTATATTTTAAATGATGGAGAAGTTCCGTTTAAGCTAATCACTGATCAGGAAAAAGACTATTTAATAATCTCACAAGAAGACCTTAAAAATGATAATACAGGTATACGTCCCGTCGACATTATGGATGGAAGAGATCAATTGATCGCACCACTCCGTAAAGAGGTCACTCTGTTTGATCATTGGACAATTGGCGGTTCTCAACTCTCTATCCTTACTAATTTGCCTTTTGAGTTAGAAGAGAAATCTTCAGAGTTGATTGTCAGACAATCTTCACTAAAAAGAGTTGCGACTAGGAATATACCTGAATCACTCTCAAATAAAATAAATCATACATTCCTAAACTCTCCAGCAGAGTTGGTTGTTTATCAATTACAAAAGAATAGTTTTGTACAAAGAGTCCCGTTAACGGCACAATGGGGTAAACCAGACAATTACCTTCCTGAGCTAGTCTATTGGAATGAAAATAATGAATACTCTGTTACTTTTAAATTTAATTTTTATCATAATTTAAAAGAGCAAGAAGGTGTTGGTTATAATTATACCATGACAAAAGAAAAAAATGACAACTTAACCATTGAAGTAATTCGTAACCGAGAAAGCTTTTGGATGGATAGTAATCCCTTTGCTGATCCTAAATCTTCATTAGAGACGTTTACATTAAAAGCAATTAAGTAATCAAAGGATACATATCTATCGATATTATTAAAAAAGTGGATCTTAAACAATAAAAATACTAATCGTCATTACATTGTATCATTTTAAATAAAACAAATCGTAAATAATAATTTACATGGAACCATTTATATTCCTTGTGCATTAAAGTTTCATCATAAAAAAACATGTAGGGTAAAAGAAGTAACCATAAAAAGCATTACCAAGAAAAATCATTTTAACACTTTTACATCTTGCTTTTCGATTTAAGCACGTAACTCCTTTTATTATTTTATTCAAAAGCAATTATTCAACGAATATTAATGAACTACTAAATAAAATGGACGTAAATTCAACAACTTAAAAGTGTTAGATTAGTTCATTTTAACACAAATTCATGTTAAAATATAAAGCAGATTTTGTGTTAAATATCTACTTTATATAGATTAGGTTTGTATGCATATTACCAAGAATTCTTCATTAAAAATCAGCCACAGGCTCCCAAGTTATATCTTGATATTATTAATCTCAACTGTGATATGCTGTAAACCCGACAAAACAAATTCCCCCCCCCCTCCTGCACCGCTAACACAAGCACCTGTTGAAGAAAATCCGTCCATTCACTTTGTTTTTAATAGAGAAACACATTATTGGAACTTACTGCACGGAGACATAAAAACGAACAAATATGAAGGAGTAGATAAGTTTTATCAACTACACGCTTGGTGGAAGTCGATACTAAAGGTTCATGAATTGTATATAAACTCACAGAACTTATCAGAAGCAGACAAAAATTTATTAACAAACTTATCAAAGACCAAATTTGATCAAAGAGAGAAAGTACTTTCTGAGTTAAATACTATTTCACTAGATGATAGGTTGACAATCCTTCCAGTCAGTTTGTTAGGTCTGCCTCCTGACAAATTAAATTTAGCTACACTTATGCTAAATGATATCAAATCAAAATTAAAAGAAATTGAAATTAAGTATGAGGCTTTAACAGTTGGTGATTTACAAAGAAAAATAAATTTATTCAGCCGAATAGATTTCCTTGCTGAGTCTCAGTCACAGGTCTATGAGTTCTACCCTAAGATTGACTGTGACAACAAGCAAGCAAATACTCCAATTCTCTCACTTACTGGACCTCTAAGCTTTACAAAATGCAATAAAGCCACAAGTATGGGTCTCGGTACAAAATCTACACTCTCCCTTAAAGTCGGAGGAGCTTGTATAAACACCATAAGAAAACTTAATGATCTCTGTCACAGTCTCATGGTTTACAATGATCTTCAGGGCAATAATTATCATTCAGTAACAGAAGCTTTAAGTTCACTATCAGAAGTCACTCTTCATTCTTTTTACAAGAATAGCTCATGTTCTAAGAAGGAATTACTAATAAGATCCTTAAATATTAAAGCTGCTCAATGTAAAACGATTGACTTTATCTTAACGGAACTAAATGAAAATAATCCTCAAAGAGTAATGGGTTACTTTAATAGCGATAATTATCATGATAAACAAAATAGTTGCTCAATTCCAGAGGTCAATTTTAAGAATATATGTGAACAACATAGCGCCAATGATGCCAACCTCGGTGATTTTGTATTTAGTAATGGGTATGAACTAAATGAAGCTTCTCACCACATCTCAAAGCCGACCAGTGATTACATGAAACTTCTCAATCGCTTGGGAACCCCTCCAGGTTACCCATTTTCAAACCCTCACATCTTTGGAATCTCTTATGAAGACGGTGAGTTAACAGACCGTAATGCTACTTTGGTAGAAGATCCTACAAATCCAGGGAATATGGTTTTAAAGTATTGGTTGAAAAACGCAACAATTGATGCTGGTAACAATAGAAAAAAAATACGTATTCAAACTGATGTGAACTTTATTGAGAAACAAAAAGTAACAGAGTTATATAGTAAACAACGGGTCTATTTTAATAAAGATCTTTCAAAACTAGTGTCTTACCCAGACATGAATGACTGGTGGATTGGAATAACAATTGGTGAATTTTGGATTGGCGACTTTGGTGCGGCTGATTTAGCAAGAATTTCAGTTCATCTTTCCCCTGTTCAAAATTATGGTTTAATTTTTTCTGTTAGTGTACAAAACATGGCCGATTTAGGTAATGGGGTCATGATTTGGGAGAACTATTCTACTTATAAAGTCCCAACTGAAGAATGGATTACGATTGAAATGGGTTATAAAATGGGCAATGATAAAACTGGTCGATTTATCATGACAGCTCAGTCAAAAAACGACCCGGCCCCAGTAGAAATTATTAATGTTACTAATTGGACCTACTCTAACAAGCCCTATGTAACAGAGCCTATTCCACTATGGAGATGGAATGCTCAAAAAGTTTATACCAGTGATAACGTCATGAATTGGATCCGTGGCACAGACCCAAAAAATGAAAAATTCATTGAAGTGCTTTGGGATGACTTTCAGTTTTCAACGAAGCTCCCTAATAGAGCTCCATTTAAGTAGTTAAAGATCAACTGTTTGTTTTACTCGCCACTTCTTTTTGAATCATCCCCTCATCATTAGTACAGGTGATTTCAATTTCCGCAGAGCAGTTACAGTTCAGGCTAGGTCTATCGGAATTTCGGCCAGGTCCACTATTTAACGAACACCTTGAGTCTATTTTAATAAAAGTACTTGGAAGAGCAAATAACTTATCATTTTTACATTCTGTAATCGCTTTGCTTTTTGCTTTGTCATAAGCGCTACTTCTACTGTTCAAACAAATGGGGATAAAAGGAGCTACTTCAGTGACTTCAGCACTAATTACGTATACAGCAGTTCGAGATGCATGCAATAAAGATGACGTTAAAGTTAAAATTGTAATCAATAAAATTCTCATTTTCTTCTCCACTTCGTTAGAGCAATGACTCCATATCAGCTATTGTTCATTAGTTCTTAAGTGAAGCGATACTAACTTGAAAGACGCCATGCCGCAATGCGCCATCTTCGGGCGTATAATTTTTACCCTTTTCTAGGCGTTCGACCGATAGATGATTAAATAATTTTATAAGCTATAGAGCAATTATTTCGCCAAATTAAAAGCTCGTAAAAGATCTTTTCGAGTTATCATCCCGACCAATTTTTGATTATCAACGACAGGAAGTCTTTTTAACTTCTTATCTTCCATAATAGTAACAATTGAGTTTAAGGAAGTTGTAGGAGATATTGCTTTTGGATTTTTTGTCATAACTTCTGCTAATTTTCTTTTCTTAGCGCTAGCATAAATAGCTTCAATATCACCTTCGTAGTGAGTGACACCTAATAATCGCTTCATGGATGCCATTGCATGTGGAATCTTAACTTCCTTACTAACAAAATCAGACTCAGTAAGAATACCTACCAGTAAACCTTCATCATCTATAACGGGCATAACACTAACACCTTTCTCGCTCATTAAAGCTGCTGCTTCCTCTACTGTTTGAGATTGTTTACAAGAAAAAACTTCTTTAGTCATAAAATCTTCTGCTTTCATTTTTTCTCCTTATGCTTAAATTATAACTATTCATAAGTTATTTTAATTAATAAAAGTCTACCCATATCCATTATCAATGAAAAGGGTGAAAAATAATTTTAGCTGATATCAGCCATTTAACTGAGCTAGGTCATAATATTACCAACATAAGCAGGATGAAACCTTACATTAAAGAGTACCTTAGTTTTACTTAAGTTTTGTAATCTGCCTAGTTTTTTGACATATAAGAATTACCGAAACTTACTCAATAACAACACTTGGTTAACAAAAAGATTTATACTGATTATGTATTAAATATGGTGAAGGAAAAATCATGAAAAAATTCATTTTTGCATCAAGTTTACTTTTATGTTCTACCGCTTTTTGTATGAACAATGCCGAGATAGCAAAAAAAGCTTGTACAGATGCTTACTCACACCGAGAAATCGAAAAAGAAAAGTTTCAGAAATTATGCAACTCTACTGTTCAAGCAGAGCTAAATAACAATGTAGAACTAGATGAGGCTTTTCAAGTTTCTTGCGAGACAATGGCAGCAACATCATTATCTTCTGCCTACTTTTGTTACTCTGAGGCTTCCAAAGCACTAAAAGATGTTTACCCATTCAAGATTGTCAATGAAAACTGCAGTATTAATTATGAAAAGTCCGCTAATACTCACAGACTTATTGATGGTTACGGATGTTTTAGCAGAAATTTTGATTATGTTTTGCAACATGAAAATCAATAAAAAAATACTTCTTCTCTCAATTTAAAAACTAAAAATCCCACTAAAGATAGCACTACAAATCAATAGATCTTTGAACTCAATAATCAAAGCACTTACTTTCATCCGTACACGTTCGTGAAGACAAAAACCCTCATTTATAGAAATCGCTTTGACAGATAAAAAGCTAAAACCTAATTTAGCATTAATAATGAAAGGCAAAGAAGCAACCATTTCATAGGAGAGAATTATGAAAAAATTATTAGCAATCATTTTAGTATCACTTTCAATCAATGCATTCGCAGTAACAACAGGAAAAAGTTTTTCTGTTAAATTTACAGGTGATTCTGAAGCAGAAGTAATGGAACAAGCTGAAGCAGCGATTCCAAAAATTAAAAACTTTACTTACAAAAGACTTAAAAGAGATATGAGCATGGAGCATTGTTGGCCTCTAAGAGCTAAATATATTGAAATTTCAGGTCTTGGCATTGGTAAAAGCTATGAATATGTAAACGGTGAATTAACTGCAGTTTATACTGGAAGACTTTCTATTTGGCATACAAGCTGTTGGGAACCAAAATAACTCTTAACACATCTAACGACACGGGCCTCATTTCATATGGGGCTCTTATATAAGAGATATTTTCTCCAATTATTCTAACGAAAAACTAACAACAGTTTTTTTTCAAAGGATTCTTTTAATGACAAAGGTAATAATATCTTTTTACCAATAATTTCTTGTTGATTAATAACAAGGTGTTTGGGAAATCTACTTTTATCCATATATATTTTTTTTGTATCAGTCTGAATATGAAATTGGTCTTCGCTAAAAGAAATTATTCTACCGTACACTCTAATATTACTTCCGGCATGGGAAATAGAACTAATCAAAAACAAAACAAATATAAACTTTGTCATAATATCCTTATTGTCTCAAAACGGGAGATAAGATTACTTGCGTCTTATTAGGTTTAATGCTCTTTATAAAGTTTAATTCGTAATTACAATTGGTACTTTTTTGTGAATAAACATCATTCACAGGCTCCATTGTTTCAAAGTTCACATTACATAAGGTTTGAGCAATAGGGTTATTATGATCGACACTCTCTTCAAGAAAACTACCAAGATCATCTGTCGGATATTGATTACAAGCAATTAATGAGGGTTTATTTTTTTTGTAAGGATTAGTATAAAATTTATCCGTTCTATTTTTTTGTAAATAAATACCGATAAGATCAAGGTCCGAAGGATTAAGGGTTGAAGCTTTAAATCGTTTTAACATTTTTGTTGCAAAGACTTTTGATTTTTTAAGATCTGCTAGAAGTTTTTGTTTTTTTGGCAAAATTGAAATCGGTTTTTTGAGCAGTAGTTTTTCAATCATTAAATGAGAATAATCTTTCATTCTTTTAAGTGCTAAAAGGAGAGACCTAGCATTATAACTATCTAATATATGTTTTTCTGGAGATTGTTTAGAGTTACGTAATGATCGGTAAATTGCTAAGATTGTTAAAAATCCATCATCATCATCTACAAGTATATTTTTAAAATTTTTTGATATTTCAGGAGTATCCACCTTGACCCTAAGCTGTCCATTTGAGTCAACAGAGAAGAGCGCCTCACACTTTCTTTTAACTCCAGGAGGCTTTTTATTTTCAGGAAGATTTGAAATAGCTTCTGTTTCCTCTACAAACCATGACCCTCCATTAGGGTTGTCATATGTAAATCCCATCATTCCACGAATATCGGAGTCATCAAATCTTATAATTCTGGTTATTTCTTTGCCATTTTGATCAA
>JABJPQ010000546.1 GCA_018663815.1 Halobacteriovoraceae bacterium
ATAATAGCGTCCGAGTTGGGGATTTCAATTCTAATATCGCCTGTTTCCTTATTCCAGTAATGTAAACGTTTTCCGAAAAAATTCCACTTTAGATATTTTGAATTATCCCAATTTTCTCTTCCCCCCATAGATTTCATTACTTTATTAGCAATTTCAATGGCTTTTTCATCGGAATGCAATAAATCAAAATCTACATGAGCAGGGTTCACTTCATTTTTAACATTGTTTTCACTTTTCGCGACCTCTTTTTCTCCGCAAGATGAAAAGAGGATACCTGCAAATACAAAAATGAATAATAATGACTTGTTCATAGGAGTTTATAATTTAGTCAAAAATAAAACTTTGAGTTGATTTATGGTAATTTTAGATAAGAAAACTGAAGATTTAGATATCGTAAGTAATTCTTAGGTATTCAAACTATGTAATAAGTGTCATTATAAAGGGTAATATTTGCCGAAAGTGACTTTAAATCATGCAGATAATTGCCATTTACGACAAATTGTCACAATTCTTTGGGTGGCACATCATTTGACTAAGCGAGCATAAATAAATTAAATAATTGAAAATGGAAAAAGGAACGATTAATATACAAACGGAAAATATCTTTCCGATTATTAAAAAATTCTTGTACTCAGATACGGAGATATTTGTTAGAGAACTTGTGTCTAATGCGGTTGATGCATGTCAAAAATTAAAGACAATGTCTGCTGCTGGAGAGGTAAAAGGAGATATAGGAGAATTGAAGGTAGAAGTTATTTTGGACAGTAAAGCTAAAACGATTACCATTAAGGATAATGGAATCGGCATGACATCTGAGGAAGTAAATAAATATATAAACGAGATTGCATTTTCTGGTGCTACTGAGTTCGTAGAGAAATACAAGGACAAAGATGCCAATTCTATTATTGGGCATTTTGGATTAGGGTTTTACTCTTCTTTCATGGTTTCTGATAAGGTTCAGATTAAAACATTATCTCATAAAAAAGCGGCACAAGCTGTGCAATGGGAATCTGATGGGAGTCCTGAATACACAATCTCTGAAATCAATAAAAAAGATAGAGGAACTGAAATTGTTTTGCATATTTCAAAAGACTCAAAAGAATATTTAGAGGATGCTAGAATTAATACTGTTTTAAATAAGTATTGTAAGTTCTTGCCAATCAATGTTATTTATGGAGAGAAATCTGAATTTATTGAGGACCCTAAAGGGGAGAAGGATGAAGAAGGAAATGCGAAGAAAATTGAAAAGAAAATCCCGAATGTTTTAAACAATACAGCTCCAGCTTGGATAAAAAAACCAGCTGAGTTAAAAGCTGAAGATTACAAAGGGTTTTATAGCGAATTATATCCTTTTTCTGAGGAGCCAATGTTTCATATTCACCTAAACGTTGATTATCCATTTAATTTAACGGGAATTTTATATTTCCCTAAATTAAGGAATCAAGTAGAGGTGCAGAAAAACAAGATTCAATTATACAGCAATCAAGTTTTTATAACTGATTCTGTTGAGAATATAGTGCCGGAGTTTTTGACACTTCTGCATGGGGTTATTGATTCTCCAGATATTCCATTAAATGTTTCACGTTCATACTTGCAAAGTGATAGCAACGTCAAAAAAATCTCGAATCATATTTCTAAAAAAGTAGCAGATAAATTGGGTTCAATGTTTAAGAAAGATCGCAAGGATTTTGAATCTAAATGGAGCGATATTGAAGTATTTATCCAATATGGAATGCTTACTGACGATAAGTTTGGTGAAAGAGCAGAGAAATTTACACTTTTAAAGACTACTGATGATGAGTTTTTCACTTTTGAAGAGTACAAAGAAAAAGTAAAAGATGCGCAAACTGACAAGGATAGCAAACTGGTTTATCTTTACTCTCATAATGCAGAAGAACATCATTCACTGATTGAAGTTGCCAAGTCAAAAGGTTACAACGTTTTACTGCTAGATGGTCCATTGTCAAGCCATTATATTCAGAAACTTGAAGAAAAACAAGGTGTTTCTTTAGCTCGCTTGGATGCTGATACTATCGATAAATTAATTAACAAAGAAGAAGCTCAGCCTTCAAAATTGTCTAAGGAAGAAGAAGATAAAGTAAAGCCTGTTTTTGAAAGTAATGTCAGTAAGGAAAAGTTCAC
>JABJPQ010000427.1 GCA_018663815.1 Halobacteriovoraceae bacterium
AAATACGAATACACTAAAAACATGACTAAAATGTAAAATGCCAATACTTGCTTTAAAGCGTTACCCTCCAAAACGATAAAGAAAATCGCACCCATCGGAAGTGTAAAAAGAAAATATAGAATTACAGAGTTTATTAATTTCATTTTTCAATAGTTTACCACCTTTTTTGAGTTTTTAATACTGCTCCGCAAAAGAGGCGGAGTATCATATTTACACGCCATGACCGATTCACTCGACATTTTTTTGAAATTAGGCTATAAATCTTGAGCTAAACAAAGGCGCAAGGATCTTAATTTTGGAACTTGATGAGCTAGAGTTGCTAAAAGAGGCTAGACTACAGCTAGAATCTTCAGACGAGCAACTTATTCGACTCAAAGACGACACCATTATTTGTGAGTGTATGTGTATTAGTTTAGGCTTTATTAGGGAAAGTTTTAATAATAAAGAGTTTAATCTACAAGATCTTCGTCGTGAACTAGGAATAGGTAGCGGCTGCGGAAAATGTTTAAAATCATTTGAGCAATGGAAAACTAAGATTTAGTACGATTCTCTTTTTTGGGGGATATAAATGTCATTTGATAAGCTACTATTCGGAACAGCTGGAGTACCTAACAGCACTGTAAAAAAGAACAATCCTGTCGAGGGAATCCAAAAGATTCATGACCTAGGACTAGATTGTATGCAACTTGAGTTTGCTCATGGTGTTCGCATGAAAGACGAAATCTCTTCTTCACTTAGAAAGGCTTCATACGAGCTCAATGTTCCACTAACTTCTCATGGCCCATATTATATTAATCTAAATGCTAGAGAGCAGGACAAAATTGACTCTTCAGTAGAAAGAATTATTCAAACAGCTAAAATTTCAGATCTTTGTGGTGCTGAGTCGATGACTTTTCATGCCGCTTTTTACATGAAAGATTCTCCGTACGATGTTTTTGATCTTGTTGAAAAATCAATGAATGTTATTGAAGAAAGACTTTCAAGACTTGATATTGAAATTGAACTAAGACCAGAACTTACTGGTAAAACATCTCAGTTTGGATCTCTTGACGAACTTATCACTCTTACTAAAAGTGTTGGGAGTGTTAAGCCTTGTATGGATTTTTCTCATCTCTATGCTAGAACAGGTAAATACAATAATTATGAAGAAATCACTGAAGTTCTTGATCGTTTAGCTGATGAACTTGGAAAAGATGCTTTAAATAATATGCATATTCACGTATCAGGAATTAGTTCAAACTCTAAAGGTGATCTTAAACACCTTAATCTTGAAAAGTCAGATTTTAATTGGAGAGACATGCTAAGAGCTCTTAAGGATAAAGATTGTAAGGGATATATTATCTCTAACTCTCCAAACTTGGAAGACGATGCGAAGATGCTTAAAGATTATTATATCGCTTTATAAGCTTAAATAAAATTGATTATGATAAAAAAAGCCCTTTTGATAAGGGCTTTTTTTTACTTAATATTATTTAGTATTACATACATACTAAGACCCACTAGCACCATAGTTAGATAAGACCCGCGCCGAAGGATCACTCACATCACAGTTCTCCCATTCTTTATTCGGCATCCAAAAATCTTTAACCAAATGAGATTTTCCTGGATAAAACTCTTCAAAAAATTCTCTAAACAATAACGATTCTTTAGTAAATGGTTTTGCATGTTGATACTTAAGCACATTTTCTTTAAACTCTTCTTGTGAATAAAAATCCTCAGCATATTCTTTAATATAATCAACTAAGGAGTGCCCGACAGCATCACTGAAGGCTGCCTTTTCACGATATAAAATTGAAAGTGGAAGATATTCTTGCCCCTCAAAAGCTTTACGCAATAAATACTTTCCTTGACCGTATGTATTCATTTTCATAACTGGATCAATACTCATTACATATTGAACAAATGCGGTATCACTAAATGGAACCCTAGCCTCTAACGAATGAGCTGATAAACACCTATCTGCGCGAAGTACATCATACATATAGAGTTCTTGAACTCGTTTAGCTGCTTCGTCCTGAAATGCCTGAGCATCTGGAGCAAAGTCGGTATATTTATAACCAAAGATTTCATCACTTACTTCGCCAGTAAGCAGGACTTTTATGTCCGTTTTTTCTCGTATATATTTACAAATTAAATACATTCCTACGCTGGCCCTAATGGTTGTTATATCAAAACTTTCAAGTGATTTTACAACATCCTTTAGTGAGTCTAAAACATCCTTTTTATCAATTACAACTTCAGTATGATCTGAGCCTATAAAATCAGCCACCTCTTTTGCATATTTCAAATCAATTGCATCATCTGTCATTCCAATGGCAAACGTTCTAATCGGTTTATCCGAATGTCTTTGCGCTATTGAACAAACAAGTGATGAATCAAGCCCACCACTAAGTAAAAAGCCAACAGGGGCATCTGCACATAAGCGTTTTGTAACTCCATCTATAAGAAGATCTCTTATGTTTGTTGTCACAGTTTCTAGGTCATCATCTAGGTATTGTTCTACAACTGCCAAATCAATGTATTTTTTGATTTCTCCATCCTCATAGTAATGCCCTGGAGGAAAAGCTTTTACCTCAGTACAAAAATCTTGCAAGGCCTTTACTTCACTGGCAAAAGCAATTTTATCATTTTTTGTTTTACCGTAAAAAAGAGGTCTTATACCCATGGCATCTCTGGCTGCAAAAACTCGTTCAGTTTTTTCATCATAAATAACAAAAGCAAACTCACCATCTAACTTAGCTAGCATGGCCGGCATGCCAATTTGCTCAAACAAAGGAATGAGAACTTCACAGTCACTACTAGACTTATAATCAAACTCTAACGAGCTCTCTAAGGATTTAAAGTTATAGATCTCACCATTACACATAAAATATGTTTGATTGTGATAGAAAGGCTGATCTCCTTGGTGACTTAAATCCATTATTGCCAAGCGGGCAAAACCAAGCCATGCTTTTTCGCTTTGAATCAACTCAATATCGTCAGGTCCTCTATGGGTAATACTAGATAAAGATAGTTCAACTTCTTTTTTTTCAATCTTATTGTCATGTATAAAAGTAAATCCGCACATTATGGCCTCCAAGCTTAATAGATTATCGGCTAAAGCATGGTTTTAATCAATATCTAATACTTAACATACTTAATTTTTACCAAATCGTTACTTGCAGTGCTGTTTGTGTGCTATATTATCAAAAAGGAGTGTTAAAAATGCATGATAAATACCAAATTGATACTGTTGATAGGCAGATTTTAAACTATTTATTAAGTGATGCTAGAATGCCCTACCTCGAAATAGCCAGAAAGTTAGTTGTTTCGGGTGGTACTATCCATCAAAGAATAGAAAAACTAAAAGAAGCTAATATTCTTGTGGGCTCTGAAGCAAAGATTAATCTTAAGGCACTTGGCTATGACGTGACAGTCTTTTTAGGGATTCATTTAAAAAGTTCGAAGGACCTAGGTAAACTGCTAGAAAAATTAAAAAGTTTTCCCGAAGTTTTAGAGGCGCATTTTACAACGGGAAATTATGCTTTATTAGTTAAAATTTGCACTCGTAATATTTCTGATTTTCACCGCTTTTTAGTTGAAAAACTACAGCCGCTAGAAGAAGTTCATGCGACTGAGTCATTTATTAGTTTAGATCAACCGATTGATAAGAATATTTCGGTTTAAAGAATTAAAGCAAAATTTCGTACACATCAGCTTGATCAAAAGAGCTAAATTGGTCAGCAATAAGTTTAACATCGCTCTTAGAAAGTTGTTCTTTATCAATTATCGGCAATAAGCTTTCAAGAGTTTCGAGCATATAAACACTGCTACCAAGATCAATGAAACTAATTATTTCATTTACGGCGAGAGGACTTTGTATAAGTTTATTATCGACAAGATTTGCGATCACTTTTTGTTGATCTGATGAGTAAAACAAATTAAGCAATCTTATCATTTCAGACGACGATTGTGATTGTGATAACTTATTTCTAGTTATAAAAATATTTAGAACCTCTACTTGATTAGAGCTTGAAATAATATTTAAAAGAGAAATTAGAGTTTGTGCAGAGTTCTGATTATTCACAGAATCAATCATAGCATTAATAGTGTCAATATGATAAGACGAGCTAACTTTATTCAAGGTCTGTTCCACTAGCTCTATATTTATCTTTTTCGTTTCCTCTGAAAAGATCTCATTAATAAAGTCCATCTGATTAGAGCTACTAACTTCATCCAATAAATTTATAAACCTCACTCCTGTGAAATTAGATTTTAAGTACCTAATAGAGTGCTTCAACTTATCTGAACTGTCATAATACTCAAGGCTTGAAGTAAATTGATCATCACTTAGGTTTTCTCCATAAACTTTCACATTATTTATATAAACATTAACAGGCTTATTTGGATTAAGCGCGAGGACAACTTCTTCAACACAGGTAGGAGTTTTATTGTTTTTCACAAACTCATTTGTAGTAAAATAAGTTTTTTGTTCAGATATTTTTTTATTTAAAATAACGCTTTTCCTTTGAATTAATGAAAAGAAGTTTGACTTACAGCCACTCAGATTTTTCTCAGAAATAATTATTTTTCTTTTTTCAATCTTTGCTAATTTTTGAACAAACTTAGCATCCACTTTTTTGAGCA
>JABJPQ010000451.1 GCA_018663815.1 Halobacteriovoraceae bacterium
AGCTCTTAAAGCAAGTTCATCACTCACAGTCAGCAAAAAAAGAATTTTTGCTCCTCCCCATGAGGACAAAAAAACACCGCTAAAGTAAAAATTAAAATACTTAAAGAGTGAACTATTTTTTACTAAAAGAGCCTTTGCTAAATGATAAGAACAAGCCCATATAATACCGAGGATTAGCGGATACGTATAAATCTGATAAGAGAGAAGCGTGAAAGTTGGTAACATTTAGCTCTTGTTTTCTTTTTCTCGATTAAGCAAAAAATCAAGAATAATGAGTGCTGCTGCAATTGATACGGCAGAATCAGCGATATTAAATATAGCAAAATACCATGGAGCTAACTTTGTAAAACCTAAATTTATTCCTGTGTGATAAACAGAGATAAAATCAACTACATAATCAAGTCTTATGCGATCAATAACATTTCCTGCTCCTCCACCTAAAATCAGAGCATAGGCAAAACGCATGAGCTTATGTTCTTTTTCACTTAAAATATATTTTACGAGAAACAAGCTCACGATGACTGGCAAGATTTTGAAAATAACCATTCTTACCGTGTCGTTAAATGTGTTACCAAAACTAAAAGCAGCCCCCTTATTATGGACATAGGTAAACTTTAAAAATCCATCGATAACACCTTGGCTCTCACCAATATTAAAATTATTAACAACAACAAACTTTGACCACTGGTCAAAAATTACTATTGCTAAACTTAGTGCAAAGTATGGCCAAGCTTTAATCAGCTGATCTTTAGTAATAATCTTTAGGGATAATTTCATATTTCTCAATTTTTCTCAATAATGTTTTTTTAGGGATATTTGCATTAAGTGCAGTTTGGTTTATTTTACCTTTATTTAGTTTTAATGCCTGTCGTATGAACTCTTGTTCAAATTGATCCTTAGCTCTTTGAAAATCAAGTTTAACTTGACCGTCCTCTTGGGTAGCAAAAGTAAACTGATAATCTGCTCCAGGGTTTTCACCATTATCATTATCCAGAACTGAGTTTTTAATTTCTTTAAAATCAATAATCGCGTTACTGGTTTCATTCCCAGCGTATTCCTTTGAACCATCTTCGTTTTTAATTTTATACGGAAGTGCTGCAAACGTGAGCTGATCTGTCGACTCCATTATAAAGCTGTGCTCAACAGTATTTCTTAGTTCTCTAATATTTCCAGGCCATGAATAAGTTTGCATCGCCTTTAATGCTTCAGGTGAAGCACCTTTAATTTCTAAACTATGAACATTATTAAAATAATTTATATAGTAATTAACAAGATGAGGAATATCAGTAGTACGATCTCTAAGCGGAGGAAGATAGACTGGTAATACATTTAATCTATAAAACAAATCTTCTCTAAAGCGGTTATCCTTTATCATCTCTTCAAATGGCTGATGTGAGGCTGCAATAATTCTAACGTCTGCTGTAAACTCTCTATTTGAACCAACGGGGGTAAATTTTCTTTCCTGTAAAACTCTTAAAAGCTTTACTTGCATTTGGGCTGAAATATCTCCAATCTCATCTAAAAAGAGTGTTCCCCCTTCTGCAAATTGAAACTTCCCAATTTTTCTACTGTCTGCTCCGGTGAAAGCACCTTTCTCATGTCCAAAAAGTTCTGATTCAATTAAGTTTTCAGAAATGGCACCACAGTTAATGGCCACAAATTTATTATCTTTTCGAGGTCCATTATAATGAATTGCTTTAGCTACAAGCTCTTTCCCCGTTCCTGATTCACCTCGAATAAGAACTGGCGTATTTACTTTTGCCAGCTTACTAATAACATCAAAAACCTTTTGCATGGAATTCGATTCACCAACAAATTTATCATCACCATCATTACCTAATGATAGCGTTGGTGCACTAAAGGCCGTTGTCTCAACCATCGACCTTGCTTTTAGTGCTCGTTTAATTAAGGCCACAAGATTATCAGTTGTAATCGGCTTTTCTAAGTAATTAAACGCTCCCTCTTTCACGGCCCTAACTGCGTCTGAAACGTTTGAGTAAGCCGTTAAAATAAGAACGATAATAGAAGAGTCATGCTTTTTAATTTCAGTTAATGCTTCTAACCCATCCATTTCGGGCATATTAACATCCATAACGACGAGGTCATATTTTTCTCGATAAACTGCACCTACAGCTTCTTTACCATTATCAGCAACATCAACTTTAAAGTAATGATACTCTAACGCTTGCTTAACTGTTTGCTGTAAAACCTTATCATCATCTACAACTAATACCTTATGCATCAAAACTCCTCTTATACATTTTTCATCTTGATGAGAAACGTTGTTCCTTCACCAAGTTGTGACTCTACACCAATAACACCTTGGTGAAGTTCAATAAAGTATTTTACCAAATAAAGTCCAAGCCCTGAACCTTTTATTTTATGACTCTCATCGTCTTTTACCCGATAAAACTTCTCAAAGATGTTTTCTAAGTCCTCAGCGTTTATCCCTTTTCCCGTGTCAGAGATTTCAACATATACCCACTCATCATCATCCCATGTTTTCACACTAATCTTAGCACCCTGGCCAGCGTACTTAATCGCATTTCCAATTATGTTCCCAAACACCCTATTCATCAAGTTAACATCAATCTGAATAGGATATAATGGCGATAAATCTTTCTCAATTTTCATGTTCTGAGTACTAGCTTCATATTTTAGTTTTTGGACTGTTTGCTCTACCAATTGATTAATATCTTTTGTTTCAAGCTTTAAAGCCAGCTCTCTTGATTCAATTTTAGTTAAATCTAGAATTGAGGTAATAAAATTATTTAACTCTTTAGTTGAATCGATAATGTTTGTTAAAAGCTCATTTTGCCGTGGATTATTTTGATACTGCATCTGTAAAAGATCTGCAATTCCTGCAATTTTGGCGACAGGAGTCTTCAGATCATGACTCATTAGGGATATAAAATTTTGCTTTAACTTATCAACTTTCTTAAAGGCTTTGGTTTCCTCTTGAATAGCATACCTGGTCTGGTACTCCCCAATGGCCCTAAAGGGTACCCATATATAATAGACGACAAAAACACTTAGTATGACGTGTGAGATTTTAAACCACACTCCAAATCCAATAAATGCTAGATACGTAATAAAAAAGATACTTAGCATGATTAGCATCGTAATAAGCAAACCTTTAGTAGGTTGAACCTTTGAAATGATATGGGACAAAAATATGGCTAAAAATATCGCCAAAAAGTCCGTGATCCAAGTCTGAACAGCATATACAGTATTTCCTAGTACCAAGCTCTCAATAACCTGAGCATGTATATTAATCTTCGGTGCTTTATTTTTTTCTTTACCAAATGGAGTGTAGGCAAAGTCACTTGTGTTGGATAAATAGCTTGAGCCAATCAGAACTATTTTATTTTTAAAATAACCTTTCGGATAATTTCCAACAACAACTCGGTGAAAAGGTATCGAATCAAATGCATTTATTTCATTTGGGTTTTGAGAGTATTTGAACATAGCAAAGGTTGCATCTGATTCAATATCATAATATGCTCCACGATAGCCAGATGAAGCGATCTTTTCTCGACCTGAAGCCTTTTGATATTTATTGGCCATCCAAACATGGAAAGTATCCTCTCCGGAAATATTAAGAATCGCCCTTCGAGTCACATTATCTTTTGCAAAAACATTTCCGTCTTTGTTAATCAATGACAATGAATACCCTAATGATCGCAACGGTGCTGGTGGAACCTGCTCTCCCCAGGCATCTTTATCTGTTCCAATTCTAAAAAAATGTTCATCTGAAACATAGGACGTGACC
>JABJPQ010000206.1 GCA_018663815.1 Halobacteriovoraceae bacterium
CTAAATTTAATTTTTCTTGTGCCATAACAGGAATAGGAACAAGACTACTGGCCATAACAAAAAAGACAACAAGCCCGGTCAAACCAGTTTGTGCTGTTTTTTTCTTACCTAATTTTTTACTAATATCATCTCCAATAAAATAGAGCGAGGGCATAAAAAGCAGCACAACAGTAGTTCCAAATAACAAACCATATAAAATAGCGAGAGATAGCGGAGATAAAAGTGGATCATAGCCCCCAATGGCATAAGCAGTAGGTGCAACGGCCAAAACAGTACTCATCGTTGTAAGTGATATTGGACGTAGTCGCTCTTTTGCTCCTCTCACCAATAGCTCCTTAGAAAATCCGCCATTATCTTTCATCAGCTGGCTGATATGATCTACCAGAACAATAGAATCATTAACAACTATACCGGATAGTCCTATCAATCCAATTCCAGCAAACATTGAAATTGGCAAATGGTGGGCATAAAAAGAAAGAAAAATACCAACGATACCAAAAGGAATAACCGCTAAGATTAATAATGGTTTTGAATATGAATTAAACATAAGACTTAATATAAAATAGATACCGATTAAAGCGAGTCCGGCCGCAATTTTTAAACCTGCAAAAATTTTGGCTTCCTCTACAGGTCTTCCACTAATGGTATAGATGATATCCTTTTCCTTTTGAAATTTTGTTTTAAAAACATTTAACATTTCTACCGCGGTTATAATCTTAGGCTTAATATTGCCTGTTACTGAGGTGGACCTGACACCATTATAATGTTTAATCTCAGCATAAGATGGTCTTTGCTCATAATCAATCATTGTTTTCAGCTTAATAAGTTGTCCTCTTTTGTTAGCAATCGGTAGGTTTGATATAAAATCAAGGTCACCTCTTGACTCTTTATCTAAGCGCAACCTAAAATCATAAGATTTATTAATGGATGAAAAGTCCGTAACAATTTGCCCATCAAAAGCAATTCGAATCGTTCTAATAATATCTGCAGGTGTCAAACCTGCTTGCGCTACTTTTTTGTAATTTAGTTTTAAGTTAATTTCATCTTTTCCAGGTACATAATCATCTTTAACAGCGAAAACACCTTTGATACCTTTTAAAAATCTCATTACTTTTGTTGAAGCATTATCCCTAGCATCGTTTAAATTTGATGAAACAATAATTTCAAATGGCTCGCCTAAGGGAGGTCCAACTCGCATTAAGTTAAACTCTAATAAAAAACCTCGTTCAAGAAACTGCTTACCTATATCGGCTTTTATAGAATCAATCATCTGATTAGCTGTTCTCTTCCTTTCTCCATAGTCAGTTAAATAAACTAAAAATGTTACTAAATTTTCTTCTGTTCCGAAGTTTGTAAGTGAACTAAGGCTGTGAGTCCCAAGTCTGGCCGTATAACCAACCAGTTCATTTTCTGCTAACTTAGTAACACTGCCTTCAACATCTTTAATAATCTGTTCAACTTTCTCAGCTGCATAACCTTTTTCAAGCGTCACTTTTATGGTAAATCCCTCAGAAGCTTCCTGCGGAAAAGAATCCTTACGAACTTTAGTGGCTCCTATAAATACACTAAAAAGAAAAAAACCTAAAAATCCAGCAATAACGAAGTATCTATAATCAAGCAGCTTAGATAATATTTTAGAATAAATATTTTCCCAAGCTAAAATAAGTTTATTCTTATCATATTGATGACCACTTTTTGATCCGTGTGCTAAGTGAGCAGGTAATAATAAATAACAATCAATTAATGAAACAAATAATGCCATCATAACGACTGCTGGCATTTGCCAAATAAATTTACCCGGCAACCCACCCAATGCAAGTAACGGCATAAATGCTGTAATCGTTGTGAGTGACGCAGCTAAAACTGGTCGCCACAATCTTCCAACTGCATTACTTGCAGCTTCATTGGGTGTTTGTCCTTGTTCAATATTGACATCAAAGCGCTCACTAATAACCATTGCATCATCAACGATCATCCCTAGCACAATAACAAAAGCCCCCATCGAAACAGAGTTTAGGGTCATTCCTAATGGTACAAATAGAATCATACTTCCAAAAATAGTGAATGGAATACCAAATGCCGTCCAAAAGGCAGGCTTTGCGCCTAAGAAATAAAAAAGTAATGTAACGACAAGGATAAAACCTATTAACCCGTTATTTTTTAGTAGGGTAAATTTAGATCTCGCATTTTCCGAAATATCGTTATTAAGCAAGTAACTTACTCCCTTAGGTAGATCTTGTTGCTTTAATACGTCTTTAATTTTATCGGAGACTTTCAATTGATCAACACCACTTCTAATCGCTACAAGAATAGAAGCTCCTCTAGCTCCATTATTTCTCACAATGAGCTTTTCATTTTTAGCTCTATAAGTAATATCTGCAACATCCCCCAGAAGAACTCCATTACCGTCAGGAGACATACGAATAACTGTATTGAGAACATCTTGCGCTTTTTCATACTTATTAAAGGAGACAACTTTTTTTTGAGAAATAAAGGACTCTAACGTTCCTCCTGTCCCTACTTGATTTCTAGCATGGATTGCATAGTAAATTGAATTTAAATCAATTTCTCTTTCTTGAGCTTTTTTTGCATTAACTTCAATATGAATTTCCTCATCTGGTAAGCCAACAGAGACAACATTAGAAACTCCGGAAACTTGTCTCAAACTATTTTCAATTTTTGGCAATTTATCTTTAAGTAAGTCATAAGAACCAGAAAACGCGATTTCCATAATGGGACGATCTTCAGTTGTCACACTCGTAATAACTGGTTGCCCTTCAACATCTGAAGGAAAATCATCAATTTTATCTACATCAGTTTGAACATCGGCCAAGAGATCCTTAAATTGCCCATCATTTAAATCATCATTAGCAAATATTGTAATGCGAGAAACACTTTCAATTGAGCTGGATCGAAACTCTTTTATATTGCCTATTTCTGCAATTTTATCTTCAATCTTGGTGGTAATATTTAACTCAACATCTTTAGCTGACGCTCCAGGATACTTTGTAACGATAACAATTTGATTCATCGAAACACCTGGAAAAGCTTCCTTAGGAACTTTATAAATAAAGTAAGCTCCAAAAATAAAATTAATGGCCAATATAAAATTAACTAATATTGGTCTTTCTATAAAAAAAAGTGTTACGTTTTTCATTTTTATACCTTTAGTCCTCGCATGACCATCTCAACTCGTTTTTCCAATACGGCATCACTCATCAATGTTTTATTGACAATACTTATTCCCAGTTCAAAAATTTTATTGATACCAAGTTGTTTTAAAACCTCAGGAATCAAATTTGATAATCCAATACTACCAGCAATCTGAGTTAGGATCATCGGAATTGGTGCATCTATAATAAGCTTTTTTTTCTGACAAGCTTTAATTGTTTTCGCTAACAAAACAAAATGTTTTCTTACGTTTTGTTTTGCAAATTTTTGAACAGCTTTTTCACCATTCAAGACATCATTTAATAAAACAAGTATGAGATGCCTATTATCTCTTGCGAATCGTGCTATTAAAAATAGTTGATGTTCTAATACCTCGACTTCACTCATTGTTTGATTTTCATCAAGTTTAAATCCCGCTAAAAACTCTGTGTATATTTCGGCGAGAATCTGCTCAATAAATTTATCTTTATTTCCAAAATGGTAATTAAACATCCCAAGGTTTACATCTGCGGCCTTAGCGACTTCTCTAATACTAAGCTGGGAAGCTCCTTTTTTAATTAAAAGTTTCCTGCCACACTTCAATAATTTTTGATCGGTATTTGTTGATTTCCTAGCCATTTTTTACCTCTTGACATAACTACACAGCTGTATAATTATATATTGATCTATTAATATAAGCAACCATAATTTGGAGTATTCATGAATCAAAAAATAATTCTAACACTTATAAGTGCTTTTGCACTCACTAGTTTCAACCTACATGCAGCTGCTCCAACGCTAAAAAGTGTGATGCAGGGTTTATCAACTGCGATGAATTCCTTAAATGAGGGAATATTTAATGAAGATTATACTGCGATTGAACTTGCTGCTGCAAAAGTCGCTGATCACCCAAAACCCAAAGGGCAATTACCAACTGTTATCAAAACTTTAAATATTAGAATGATAAAATTTAAATCTATTGATTCAAAAGTTCACGATGCTGCTGTAGATATCGTGGCCCTTGCGAAGGTGAAAGATATTAATGGTATCTTAAAAAAGCATACTATCATTATGAATAATTGTGTATCATGCCACACTCAATTTCGGACTGAGATCTCTGACGCATTAAAAAAATAATGCCTAAGCTCTCCGTTGACATTCCAACTTTTAATGAGATAAAAAAATAAAGTTTGCTCAAAACTGAATGTGTAAGATTTTTTAACTCAAAGACACTAACAAGTGTATTAAAGTCCTCATTATGGCCGGAGAGAATATGAAAATACTAATTGTTTGCTTTTTGATATCGTTTAACTCATTTGCGAAATTCGATCACACCCATATAAGGTGGGATAATATCCTGTCCAAATACACTAAGATCGTTGGTAAACAAACCCTTGTTAATTATCAAAGTCTTAAGCGAAACATGGGAGAATTAAATCTCTATCTTAAAGAACTTGAAAACCTTGGCCAACACGAATTTGATACTTTTACCAAAAAAGAAAAGCTTTCATTTTGGATTAATGCTTACAATGCCTATACATTCCAGATTATCTTAAAAAACTACCCCATAAAATCCATCAAAGAAATTAAAAGTGGGTTCTTTTCATCTGGCCCATGGGGAAAAGAGTTTATAAAATTATTTGGAAAAAAAATAAGTCTTGATTTTATCGAACATAAGACAATTAGGAAAAACTTTCATGAGCCCCGAATCCACTTTGCTGTTAACTGTGCATCGATTGGATGTCCTTCTTTATTAACCTCTGCCTTCACGGCCACAAAACTTGAGCAGCAACTTCAGCAA
>JABJPQ010000521.1 GCA_018663815.1 Halobacteriovoraceae bacterium
ATCATCAGAAGAAACTTCTCCAATTTCAATAACCGAGCTTTCTTTATAAGCTCGTACTTGGTTAAGTCTTGCTTCTAAAATTGGTCCTGGCTCAATAATTCCCACAACATTATTAAATTTAAATCCTTCTTGCTCTAGAATTCTTCTGGCTGGTTTTGTATTTTCATGAACTTCAGCGATAACATCTTGAGCCTTTTGGGGGAGCAATTCTACTAATATTGGAACATCAGGTAAGAGTTCCTCAATAAATGAATTAGATTTCATAAGTAAATAATCGGCTTCAATGAAATCAATATCCATAAATTTTCTACCAACAGCTTCCCAAAACGGAGAGTGTCCTTCATCGTTAACCTGTCCTCTCATCTCTGCAATGACAAGGTCTTCAAAGTATTGTTCGTTTTCGGCCATAAAAAGAAAACGTGATAAGGATAAAAATCGTCCATTTTGAGAATTTCGATATTTTGGCGAAAGAAAAAGTGAGCAAATTTCAGCAGGGCCTGAATGAGTTTTTTCCATATGTAAGGTTCTAATGGTTTTTTTTATACCAAGAACTTTAGAAAATTTCTCTTCAGATTTTAAACGATAAAAATAAACGGGATCAAACCCACCAAGTTTAGAAATAATCCCACTAATACCAATTAATTTTCCAGTGAAGGCTTCTTCCATAACAAATAAATAAGATTCACCATTTGGTCTATTCCCACGATGTAAAAAACTTCTTTCGCTATGAAGAATTTTTTCCGCGATCAATTTTTCATCTTTAGGAAGTGAAGTTAACCCATGACCTGCATGCTGTAATAAATCCATCAGACTTGCTAGGTCTGACTCTTGAATTGGTCTTGTGATAAACATATTAATTCATCTCATTTAAAGTTTTTTCAATAATTTTGCAAACGCTATCGATATCTTTTTCGGTTGCTGCTCCGGCCGGCACTAAAAAGCGAACTCTGGTTGGAGAGCCACCTGCGATAAAGCTTAAGACACCATTATCAAAGAGCTTAAAAGTAAACTCTTTTGATTTTGCAAGGTCTCCTCCAAATAAAGTCATCCCAATCATTGTCCCTAATCCCCAAGGACCCTGGATGAGGCTTGGATATTTTTCAGCTAATTGATCTAGATTTTTTGCAAAATGAAAGTGCAGCTTTTCAATTTTTCCATCTTCTCCAAGGTAGTTTTTATTTGCGACTTCATTAATAATATAATAAGCAGCATTGATGGCACTTCCTGAACTGGTAAATGTTTGTGAGATTAAACCCGGAAGGGGTTTATGATCTTCACGGTAAATTGTTGCACACACTTGTGAATTTTTTCCAATATTAACCATGTCGACATCTTTATCCAGTCCAAAGTATTGAAAAGCAAACATTTCCTTAGTTCGCATAAAAGTTTGAACTTCATCCACGATAATTGAGACATTATTCTTTTTACATTCAGTAATAATGGCTTGAAAGTACTCTTTATTTCCAACCCAATAACCACCTTCACCTTGAATAAGCTCCATACAAAATGCAGCGTATTCTCCGGGGTAGCGTGTAAAGTATTTCTTTAGCATACTTATTGCTTTATCAATTGATCCTTGATGATCGTTAGCATCGTAAAATGGAATATAATCAACAGATAGTGTCTGAGGAAGACCTTTTCTATAGGCGGCCTTGTCAGTAATTTGGGATACCGCGAGTGTTCTTCCCATAAAGCACTTTTCAAACGCAAGCACTCGATGAGCGGGAGATCTTTTTTGAAATACCATCTTTAAGGCATTTTCAGCAGTCATAACTCCTGAAGAAGTCATAAAAAGATGATCAAACCCAGCACCATATTTATTAGCTTGCTCTAAGATAAGTTCAAATAGTTTTGGTGAATCAACATTTTGTTGTAAGTTACCACTCATTGTTGTATTCGTGATGGCCCCATCAATTTGAGCTGCAACAACACCTGGATGGGAGTGACCAAAATAATGAACACCAATCCCAGTGATAAAATCATATTTGACACTTCCATCAGCGAGCTCAACCAAAGCTCCATTCCCAATGCCTGAACCAATATAATCATAAAATAATTTTCCACCTCGTTGCTTAGAGAAATCTTCCAGCATTTGAGTATAAATATCTTTAAGTTTAGGGTTACCTGCACGCACACCTGTTAATTCACTTGCATGTTCTTTAAGTGCATCTGTTATGAGTTTTTTTGCCTGCTCAATTCTTGGGTCGGCTAGGTAGTTTTCAGCGATGGTTTTTGACATGTTTATATCCTTAAATAATTTATTTTTATTGCTTTTAATTTACATTATATGAAGGACTTTATCATTAATAATCTCAAAGCAATTCTATGTAATAAGTACATTTGATTGCCCCGTAATATCGGCAAAACACAATATCCCACCAGTAAAATTTATTTAGCGCGATTTGTTGTAACTTATTGAATTTAATCGTTTTTTAGGAAGAAAAAAAATTAAGCACTCAACCTAGGCGACAATATACCCGACAAAAGTATTTACATAATTTACATAAAAATATATCGGGAGAACGTTATGAAGAAGATTTCAAGCAAAAATTGCTTTTCCTTTCGTTGGCTACTCACATCTAGTATGGCCCTAGTGTTAACTTCGTGTGGAGGCGGTGGCGGTGATGGTTCATCTGGCAGTCTCGAAGAGGTTTTATCCTCACTTACTGAGGGGTATAGTGTCCCTCAAAGTATTTCCACTATCCCTGCTGAAAACACCTCGCAGGTTCAAGCTTCGACTTCACTCAGCTCTAAAGCTTCTCGCAGTTTAAAAAGAAGCTCCCAAGTAGCAGCAAGTGCTAGCACTGATTACGACGCGGCCGGAGATTTAGAGTTAAAAATTTCGGAACCCGCATTAGACCAATTTTCAATTATTGAAACAATTATGGGAACCCTTAAACAAACAAATTACTGGGATTCAAAAGTGGTTAATAAGGGTGCTTATAAAACCCTAGTTAAGTGGGAAGAAGAAGATGGATTTGAATATCAATACTGGACAATTAATTCAAAGATGATTGTGGTAGATGGCAAAGATATAAACCGAGTAAGATTTTGGATTGACGGGGATGAAGGAATTAGAGGACTAATTGATATTTACTCTGCTCCAACGGGTTTAAACTCATACGGTGAATGGCGTTTAGATGTCTCTTTTGAAAAATCAGGTCCTTCAGGACAACCGGGAACATTTTCAGCTGCTGCTGGTAAACAAGCTGATGGAATTGTTAAGTTAAGCATAAATGCAGATATGGATGGCACATCTGGAGTTCTTTATTTGGATAATGGAAATGGTAAAGGGGTTGTTAAGTATCTTGATTGGAGCCAATGTAATTCAAATGATTGTATGGACTCACTTCCAAGTATAACAGCTAAGATGGCTTATAACGAAAACCATGCCATTATTCAAAAAGATGCAAATGCAGCTAGGTGTAAAGATAGGAACTCTTTTGCAGATATTTATATGGATTATAAAATTTTTAATGCTAGTGGAACAGATATTGATAAAGTTAAAACCTATAGTTTTCCTTTAAAATATAATAACCAGTACTACTATTATGGAGGAGGAAATGGCCGGCAACAACTCTGGGGAGAAGGGGCAGAAACTTTAGCTCTTAGTACAGAGTTAGAACATGCTGACCATGATAATAGTTCAAGTTTTACAATTGATAGTAGAGTTAAAGGAATCTTAACTAAAAAAAGTGGGGTTGAGGTTGATTTGACTGATAATACCAGTAGAGCCGCGGGAATTGGAAGTGATATTCTTCAGGGCTCAGATTGGAATAGTTCAAAGCATTTTATGTTAATTTATAATTCAGGTGCATGGAAATACTGTAATGATTATCAATTTGATTGGTCGGATCAAACTTGTTCCAGTCTACAAGCTTTAGGAGCTGGAGATGCCGCTGCTATTGGCAACACTGATGCAATTTATTCAGCTCATAATTCTAATAATATTAGAGTTCAAGTGACAGATTTTGATGATAGGCAATGGAGTAATGTCATTGATGGTAAGGCAAATGCAGCTGCATTTTCAGCAGCACTTGATGATACAAAAATTTATCGAGTAAGCTATGAAAAAATGATTTTTGTGCAATATGATGGGACCGTCGATAATCGTTGGGAAACTTGTGATGCTGATTATTCAGTTGATCCTTGGTCACCAACTCTTTCAAATTGTGTGGCGTTAGTGTGGAATACCTTGGCCGAAGATTGGGGAAAATTTTCTCGCCACTTTTGGACTAATGGTGGAACTCAATATGTCGCTCTTATCGATGAGAGTACAACTGCTGATGGAAATACCGGAAGTGGAGATCTTTTAAAACTAGTTAAGAAAAAAGATGAAGTTATAAAAACTGCTGTCATAGGAAGCCTTACTGGGCGAGATTACAGTGGAGCAGCAAATGGTAAGGCTTATTCTTTTGATGCTAGCTTACAACTTACAGATAACTCTGATTCATCATTGGTAACTAATTGGACGGATCAAATTTTTGATGATGCTGGTAATGAGTATCAATGGGAATATAACTCAAATGGAGATTGGGATGTTATGACATACCTTGCTTATGGAGTTAATCCACCGAGTGGAAAGTCACAAGGTGATGTCGTGGTTTTTGATACGCCTTTATTTTTTGATTCTATTGGAGCCAAAAATGTTGCTGGAGATAATGTAACATTAAGCAATCTTGTTTATGATGGTTGGATCTCAGGCCTTCCAGATGTATGGTCAATGTTAAATGAAAATAGAAATAATGATGCAGATGCTGGTTTAACTCCGGCTCAAAAAGCTAAGATCGTTAATATCCCCGCTGGAACGTCGATGGTTGATAGTATTGGGGATACATTTAAAATTAAGCCACGCTATGGAATGAGAATATTAGATGATATCGCTCTTGGAGGTTGTTCAACTTCTATTGATGATTCTGTTAGCCTAAGTGATGGGATAACTTTTAGAGCTCACGATGTCGGGGCTGATCCTGGAATTGCTGATGTAACTGTGATGGAAGGGCAGTTTATTGATTAAGTCGTTAGATTATATTTATAGTGATTAATAATAGAATTTGGGGAGGTTTATTAAAGACCTCCCCAGTATTTTAATCTTGGATTTCAACAATAGAGTTTTTGTAAGTTGTATAAGATGTATACCCATCACCTTTTATGACTGCAACAGCTGTCCATAAGTAAAAGTAACCACAAGCATCAGTTCCACGGCAATCAAGGACTTTAACTTCATGTTTTATTGTCGTCTGGTAGCTCTCTTCTCTTTCTCCTACTACATCTACGCTTCCAACCAGAGTAACTTTGATATCATCTAAGCCGTCCATTATTGGAAGCATAAGACCATTTTCTCCTGTAGCCCTAAGCAGCTCCATACCTTTTGGATTATCTAACATCATATCGATAGTGGCTAATCTTGCATACTCTACGGGTAGGGTACAAGGCTCTACCGATGTTTCAGTGCAAACTGGTAATTCTTGAGCAAAACTTATTGAGCTAAAGACAAGTGTTAGTAGTGTGAAAAATAATTTCATGTGATCTCCTGTTAGAAAAACTTAATAATGAATTATTACGGGTAGAAATTAGAATTGAAAAGCTTTTTTTGTGCGCAAGGCAATCTTTACAATAGAGGTGCTAGAGCTCGAATTCCTCTTCCAGCTGTATCTTTTGTTTATCCACCATTAATTGATGTCCAAAAAGTTTAACAATATCTTGTGCCGTAATAATTCCAATTAATCTGGTATCATCTAAGCGGCTAACCACTGGTAGTCTTGAAATTTGAAAGCGCTTTAATCGGTGAAATGCGATAAGCAAAGATTGATCAGGGTAGATTTTAATGATTTTCTTTTCACATATTTCAGAAAGTTTTTTAGTATGATTTTTTTTAGCCATTTCAGTCATAATATCACTTTTGGCCACTACTCCGAATAGTTTACCAAACTTTAAAACAGGAAAGCCTGAAAGATCAGAATCTCGCAGTTTTAAGTAGGCATCTTTGACAGAGTTATCATGGTTAAAGCTAAAAACGTCACGAACAAATGCGTCTTCGACATGTAATGCTTCTAGGACCTCATCATCGTCTCGAGTGGGAAGGTGGATGCCATCTTGTTCCGAAATTTGCTCATATATGGAGCCATTGGTGATTTTTTCTGAAAGCATATAAGCCGCTACATTTGCAATCATAACCGGCAAGATAATATTATAATCTCGAGTCAATTCAAAGACGATTAGGATGGAAGTAAAGGGTGCGCGAATGATGGTCGCAAAATAAGCACCCATTCCAACTAAGGCATAAGCTCCAATACTGGTGGAAATAATCTCTGGAAATAAACTATGAGCAATTGTTCCGATTAAACTTCCAAGAGTTGCACCCACTAAAAGCGTTGGCATAAACAGTCCACCCGAGGGACCTGATGAATAACAAACCGAAGTTGCTAAAAACTTTATGACAAAAAGCACACCTAATACTTTCCAATCAAGAATTTGAGATAAAAGTTGTTTTTCTAAAAAACCATGTCCACTCCCTAACACGGCCGGATGAATTAAGGATAAGCCGCCGACTAAGAAGAATGCGAGCATAATCAGGCTTAAGCGATGAGTTTTTAAAACTTGCCGGCTGATAATTCTAAGCTTCAGAGTTGTCTTCATCCAAAGAGGACCAAGTACTGCGGCCATAATACCAATGAATAAATAGACGAGTAATTCACGGGTGTCATTGAGTTTATAAAATAACTGGCTAAACATTACTCGATCACCCATAAGGGCCTGACCGGTAACAGCAGCTGCAACAGAGCTTATAATAATTGGGCCTAATACTTTGGCGTTTAAATCGCCCACAACTTCTTCCATCGTAAAAACGACGGCAGAGATGGGAGTATTAAAAGCTGCGGCGATTCCCCCAGCAGAACCAACAGCGACTAATGCTTTGACTCTTTTTTTGGAAAGATGAAAAAAGGTTCCTAGCGCCGATCCAATTCCAGACGAGATTGTAACCACTGGCCCTTCTTTTCCAAGTGAAATACCAGAGCTTAAACTTAAAACAGTGGTGACGTACTTTGCGATAGTATCTTTTAAAGGAATTTTACCATGGTTCACGGCCAAGGCTAGTTTGACGTTTGGTACTCCGGATCCGGCAGTAGATTTAAAAAATCGAGTGGTTAAAAAACCAGAGATAAAGATGAGAGTACCACCCCAAAAAAATGAGCTTTTAGTAAAAGCAATATTGGTTCCAATAAGCTCAGTAATGTGGTGGATGAGGTATTCGAAACTTACCGTTACAACTGCGGCTAAAACTCCAGTGAGTAGGGTTAGTCCAAAGTAGGTACGCTCTTCAGTTAACTTCGTTTTAAGAAATTTTCCAACAAAAGAAAGTTTGAACTTCTGTATGTTTTTCATTTTTATGTATACCAATTATTTAGATTTTTCTTAATATATCTTAATAATTAAAACGGTTACAATTAATTTCGATTTAATGAATTCTTTACAATGACAAATGCTAAGGCTTTTGCCATATTTTTAGCATGGATAAAATGGCCTTAGATAATGAGCTGAAAGGCTCGCGAATTTCCCTTAAAAAACATGACAAAATATCAATGAAGAACAAACAAAA
>JABJPQ010000553.1 GCA_018663815.1 Halobacteriovoraceae bacterium
ATTCTAAAAATTATCTATTTACAAAGGAGAAAGTTCCTTTTCATTGGGATGGTGCGTTTCATGAAGTTCCCAGTATTCTTGCTTTTCACTGCCTTGAGGAGACTACAGGTGGACGGACTTTGTTTGCCGATACCACCAAAGTGATAATGAACTTAAAAGAGTCCGAGATTGCCTTATTAGAGGAGCATAGCATTGAATATGAAACTGAAAAGCTTGCTCATTATGGGGGGCATATATCTCAAAAGGTCATTGCGAAACATCCATTCACACTAAAAAAAATACTTCGTTTGGGTGAAGAGGTTTATACAGAATTTAACCCTGTAAAACGAATTATAAAAAGTGAAAATTTAAAAAATATAGTTTTAAAGCTTGAAGTTGATTTGTATAAACCTAGTTATTGTTACGCCCACGAGTGGAAAAAAGGAGATCTATTATTGGTCGATAATTATTCATTACTCCATGGCCGAGAACCTTTTACTAATTTTGAGAAAAAAAGACATATAAGACGAATTCAAATTCGATAGGAGATGAAATGAAGACAGATAATATAGAAAATAGAATACAAGCAGATGGAGTGGGATTTCATGAGTTTAAAAGAAACTCAAATGTTTTAACTTTTCATGATGATTTTGCAAAATATGTTAAATCATTTGGAGATGTCTTTTATTGGCCAAAGGGTAATTTTCACGTTGTAACAAATGCTTTGCTGGCTAAAAAAGCTCTGACAAATCCCTTGATTAGTTGTAATAGAAGCTCCTTTTTTATTTCCAGAATGCCCAATATGGACTTGAGTTTACTTAGTGATTTTTTTGGGGTTGTTTCAAAAATGACGGTTATGAGTGACGGAGATGCACATAACAAACGTAGAAGTATTGCAACGTTTGGTCTTAACGATGAGTTGATTGATAACTATTCTAAACAAATTCCTATAATAATAAAAAAATTAATCTTAGATGCTGTGAGCGATGGAAAAATAGATTTTGCTAAAGATATTTCAAGTCGTTTACCTTCTATTATTTTAGCAGATTTATTTTCAATTCCACAGGAAGATAGGGATAAATTTTATGAGTGGTCTGGCATTATGACAGGTTTCTTTGGAGGGGGGACAGGGTATGAAAATAGTGATGGGATTAAAGTTAATTCAGCGGCAAAAGAGTTAAAAAACTATTTTGAAAATCTGCTTAAAGCAAGAAAAGAGAATCTTGGAAGTGATTTTTTTTCCGGTATGTTACGTGTCGCTGCTAAGCATGACCTTGATGATGATGAACTAATTTCTCAGGCCATAATGATGCTGGTCGCTGGTCAAGTTACAACTACTGATCAAATGAATAATATCATGTTACAACTGCTGCAGAGCCAAAAAACATTTTCTGAAGTCAAGGAAGATAATAATTTGATTCCCAATATGATTGAAGAGCTAAAAAGGCTTGATCCGGCCGTTACATTTATTTTTAGAGTAGCTAAAGATGATACGTATATAGGAAATCAAAAGATTCATAAAGGAGAGACAGTTTTTATTAGTACTCATACCATTAATAGAGATCCCTCTTTATTTAAAAACCCTAATAACATTGATATTAATCGTAAGAATATGAATCATTACTCATATGGATACGGTGCTCATTATTGTATGGGAGCAAAGCTCGCAAGAATCGAAATGAATATACTTTTTACAATATTAATCAACGAGTACCCTCATATGAAGCTGAGTGCTGAAAGAGTTGAAAGAAATCATTACTCCCTTTCATTTTCAGGTTTTAACTCCCTTCCAATTGTGTTGAGTTAGTCTTGCGGGAAGAAATTTTTAATTTTTATAGAGATGTTTATGCTGAGGATATTATTGCAACAGATAATATCCTTGGATTTAAAAATAAGTACTTTAATAACCATATTATGACACCACATTTTTTACTTAATCAGGATGTCTCTACCGCAGAAGTGTTAGAACATAAAAATTTAATGGGAAGAAATCATTATTGGCTTAATTCTTTAGTCGATACATTAGATTATGAGATTAATAATACAATTAAAAATCATGTTGGAATTCAGTATGTATTTAATACCAAAAAGCTTTTAAATCTAGCGATCCCAGGGTATCGGATAGAGATAATTCAAAATCTTTCACAGATGCAAAGAAACAAACTTTCCGAGATAACATTTTTAAACTCATTTAATCTAAGCCTCGATACCCAAGCAAAAATTGGCATAGTTGTTAGAAATTCAAATGCTAAGGTTGAGTACCTTTTAGCTTATGACAATAGAGAAGTCATTGGAGGATATATCATTGTTCATGGCCAAAACATTTCTTTACTTATTAACGGATCACTAAACGTGGAGTATCGTCATACAGGAATCTTTAAGCAAATGCTTAGTTCCGGAGTTAATCACTGCCTAGAAAATGAGGGTAAACATGCTACTTTCTATTGGACCTTCAACGATAAACTTATGGGACGTGGAGATTTTATACTTAATTCTCGGATTTTTAGTTTTAAGTAATTGAACTCTTTTGAGGTTTAAAGCGATTTATTGTGTTTGATTTATTAAAGCCTAATAAAACGTATGCCCAAACTAAGCCTAAGCTTGGGGGGCAACATTTCAAATAAAAAGAACTGAAGAAGATAGTCACCTCACTTTTTCTTGGTGATAATTGGCAACTTTCAGGAAAGGTTTTCGATCAAATTGAAAACAGCTTCTTTAGTTTTTACATGCACAATGATAACAACATGCTTGGTACCAAAGCACTGCTTCTGAGGATAAGGGTTTCTTTTACGATAATGGAAGTTTATTGCTAATCTAGAATCAAGCTTAAAAACAAATATATCTAAATATATAAAAATTACACAGAGCGATTGACGCGAAGCGGAAAACGAGTAAGATCAATCATTGATAAATTACAGATAGCAATCTTAATAATGTAGATTGCTTCGATTACTAACATATTAGACAAGGTAAACGTTATGAAAAAAATTATTGGAACTTTAGTATTAGCACTTATTTCTTCTTCAATATTAGCAGCACCACAAGGAAAGTCAGCACTTACAAAAAATAGAAAAACAGGAGAGTATAGAGTTAGTGTCACAGGGTCTCCTGCTGAGCATATGTTTAAATTCGCTGAAGCTAAAAATGGAATTGATGATGAATCTGTTCTTCATGATGGAAGAGTTGTCAAAAAAGCCATTATTGATGAGTGGAAATGTAGCAATACTTATGTTGGGAAGACGAACTTACATCTTGTCGCACATAAAGTAGAGGGAGACTTACTTAATTCACAATGTAGCTCTGTAATTAATCCTTGAAAAGGTTACGAATAATAATTATTTTATTCTTTGTAATAGATTTTATTTAAAAAAAATCATAGTAGAATAATTAGAAAATATATATCAAGAAAGAGTCTTAACAGGAACTCTGTTAAGACCCTGAACTATGCTTAGTTTATGTCAAGTAATCTGTTTACAATTTGGTTTAATTTGCTGTCTCTGGTGAGGCAATGAGCAAATCTATGTGCTTGGCCTTAGGTTATTGTCTTGCGCTTCCAAGGTATAGGGCCTAGTGTTGAGTAGTTACGTATTTATATTTTTAAATTATGTAATTATGATTTTTATTTTAATAACACAACGAGGAGAAAGAACATGGCCAAAGGACAAGATAAAGGTGGTAAAGATAAAGCCCAAAATAAAGACAAGAAAAAAATAGGTATAAAGGAAAAAAGAAAATTAAAAAAAGAAAAAGAGCGTGCTAGTAAACAAGGCGTTTTAAATAAAGAGTAATCAGCATAATACTCAGAGATTCATTTAAGAGCCTCTAAGTAGTTGTAATTAGTGTGACTGTTAGAATCCTAACGGGCTATGTAGTTTTTTCTAAAATCATTCCGAAGTAC
>JABJPQ010000428.1 GCA_018663815.1 Halobacteriovoraceae bacterium
ATTAAAGAATACTGTGAACAAAACTCAATTCGAACCTATGAAATTGACATACTCCCCACAGAGCGTTTTTTAATGGAACGGTTTATAAACTCACAAGTTGAGTTTACGGGTGAATTTAGTCAAAAAGATAACCTTAGAATATTTGTTAACCCACAAGTTAGAAAATGTAATGCTCACATTTCATTTAGCTCGCTCTCTGTGGATATTGAAACGGGACAAAATGGATCATTGTATTCCATTGGCTTATACTTTTCCAAAGATTCCATTGTCAAAAGTAAAGTACTTATGCTGGCTGACTCAACAAATCCCATCGATGAGACACTCCACTTCTATGGTAGCGAAAAAGAGATCTTAGTTGAGTTTTTAAAGCTTGTTTACAAATGGGATCCCAACTTTATTATCGGTTGGCATGTTATTGGATTTGATCTCAATTTTTTACAAAATAAATTTATTAAACATCATCTTGATTTTAACTTAGGCCAGGAACATAAACGAGTCAATATCGAGGAGCGAAAAGGTATTGGGCATATTGCAAACACTCCAGGAAGAGTCATTCTCGACGGCCCTCCGATACTAAGATCTGCCTTTTTTCGTTTTCCAAACTTTAAACTTGATACTGTAGCACATGAAGTACTTGGCCATGGAAAAGATATTAGCAATACTGATAACAAAGTCGCTGAAATTGAGCGTCGCTTTAGAGATGATAAGTTAGCTCTAGCAAAATATAATATTTTAGATTGTAAATTAGTAACAGATATTTTTAATAAACTTGATATCTTTAACCTTCTTATATCTCGTAGTAAAATATCAGGATTATTATTTGATCGTCTACCAGTCTCTACAGCTGCTTTTGACCATGTATTCCTACCCAAATTACACAGAAAAGGCTATGTCGCGCCAAACAGAATAGACATACAAAGAGAAGAAGCCTCCACAGGAGGAATGGTTATAGAGCCAACCCAAGGTCGACATAAAAATGTTGCCGTTTTTGACTTTAAAAGTCTATATCCCTCTATTATTATGACCTTTAAAATTGATCCATACTCTCGAGTCATGAGTGAGTGGGATACAATCTACACTCCTAATAAGTACGAATTTTCAAACACAGAAAACATATTACCCTCCATCATTCAAGAGTTAATGCATCAAAGAGAGCTAGCAAAGCATAATAACAATGCTAGCCTTTCTCAAGCTGTAAAGATTTTAATGAATAGCTTCTATGGCGTTATGGGATCATCTAGGTGTCGATTCTACCATGCCGATCTCCCCTCTGCCGTCACAACCACAGGACATTGGATATTAAAGCAAACAGTAGAGTTTTTTGAAAATAATGGATTAGAAGTTATTTACGGTGATACAGATTCTTTGTTTGTTAAATTTGACCAGAATGAAAAATCACTCGAGCACTATGCTAAAGAAGTTAATCTCTATTTAACAAAGCTTATTGAGGCTGAATTCTCTATTGTGTCAAAACTTGAGTGTGAATTTGAAAAAATATATGATCAAATATTTTTTTCACAAACGAGAAGTGGTGAAGGTGGTGCTAAAAAGCGCTATATCGGACAAACACAAGGAGAACTTGATTTTGTAGGGGTAGAGTTCATAAGAAGTGACTGGACCCAACTAGCTAAAGATTTTCAAAAACAACTTTTTGAGCGCTTTTTTAACGACGAAACTCTAGAACACTTTATAAAAGAGTATATTAATTCATTAAAAGCTGGATTATTTGACGATTTACTGGTCTACACAAAACGTCTATCTAAACCACCTAATGAATATGTTAAAAATATACCTGTTCACGTAAAAGCAGCTTTAAAAATGCAAACACCCAAATTTGGAAGGATCAAAGAAGTAAAATACATTATGACGAAGCAAGGTCCAGAGCCAATTGAGCTAAATCCGCAAAGTATTGATTACGAACACTATATTGAAAAACAACTAAAACCTATTGCCAATGATATTCTTCACAGTCAAAATCAAAGTTTTGATGGATTCATACTTGGGGACCAACTTAGTTTTCTTTAAGCTAGAATGTTTAGTAATTCTATGTCAATATTTCCATTCAAATCACGGAGACTAAAATGAAATTAAACCTATTATGTTTATTTATGATTATGAGTTGTACGACCATAACAACCAATAAAAATCTTACAGAAGATAGTTTCTTAACTAAAGCCGATGCTAAAAAAAGAACTGATAAAATAAGCCATGTTCATTATCAACTAGGCTTTGATCTATCAGAGAAAAAAGAAAACTATTCTGGAACGACTCAAATTAGCTTTGATTTAAGTAATGCTAATGAAAACTTACGAATAGACTTTTCAAAAGGTACGATTTTAAGCTTAAAGGTTAACAATAAAAACCAAGCTATTAACAAACACCAACACTACTTATCCATCAAAAAAATTGACTTAGTTAATGGAAGAAATACGATCGAAATATCTTTCTCTCAGTCTTACAGTAAAGATGGCAACGGCTTTTATAGATATATTGATCCTGAAGATAAAAAAATATATACCTATACAAACTTAGAGCCTTATGCGGCCAATAAAGTATTTCCTTGCTTTGATCAACCAGATTTAAAAGCAACCTACACAATGCAAGTAAAAGCTCCCAATGATTGGCAGGTTATTACCTCAACTTCTCCACTTAAAAAAGCTAAAAACGAATTAGCTACCACTTGGAGTTTCCCTAAAAGCGAAAAATTTAGCACTTATATATGGTCTTTACATGCTGGACCCTACGCAATGTTTAAAGACCCCAAGGCCAAATACCCAAGCCGCGTATTTATTCGCCAATCACTTAAGAAATATATAAAAATAAAAGATTGGCATACTTTTACCAGACAAAGTTTTGACTTCTTAGATAATTATTTTGGCTACTCCTATCCATATAAAAAATACGACCATATCATCGTTCCTGACCATAATTCGGGTGCTATGGAGAATGTGGCCGCTGTAACTTTTAACGAAAATTTTATAAGTCGGGGAATAAAGTCTGAATCACAGCGAAGGCGGCTGGCCAATGTAATCTTCCATGAAATGGTACATATGTGGTTTGAAAATCTTGTTACAATGCAATGGTGGAATGACTTATGGCTCAATGAAAGCTTTGCAACTTATATTGCGGCTTTAGGTGTCAGTAAAAATACGGAATTCAAGGACATTGGATGGAGAGACTTTCAACGTATGAAAAGATGGGCGTACTGGGAAGACCAAACTATTACAACACATCCAATTGAAGCCGACGTACCAGACACCAAACAAGCATTTGCTAATTTCGACGGTATTACCTACGGGAAAGGAGCAGCATCACTAAAACAAATTCATTATTTTCTAGGAGACAAGAAATTTCAAAAAGGGTTACAAATATACTTTAAGCGACATGCCCATTCCAACACAACACTTAAAGACTTTATGCAAGCTCTCACTGATGGATCAAAACAAGAGCTTACTGACTGGCAAGAAAAATGGCTTCAAAGTACTGGAGTTAACACAGTTGAGACTAAATTTTCTTGTCAAAATAAGAAACTAACAAAGCTTAGTGTTCATCAATCTTCTGCTTATAAAAATGATCCTATCCGACCACATGCCTTTAAGCTCGCTCTACTCAATAAAGTTAATGGCCACTATCAAGTAACAAAAGTTATTCCTGTCAAATTTACGGACTCTCACTTGGAATTAAAAAATCTTGCACAAGTTGACTGTCCTGAACTGATTTATCCAAATTATGAAGACCATGATTACTCACGGGTAAAATTAGATTCGACGACACTTAATAATCTCCAAGAAAATATTCACCTGGTTAAGTCCGACTTCCTTAGAGAGCTTTATTGGACAACACTTTGGGACATGGTTTATTACGGAGAATATAGCTATAAAAAGCTAACAAAACTAATATTGAAAAATGGATTAAAATACGAAAAAGATGCAACAAATCTTAAAAACCTCTATCGCTTTCTTTATGGCCGATTCTCAACCGCATCCAGTTTAGTTAATTACTCATTTAACGATCCAAGCTTGAGTAAACAAGAATATTTAGACTTAACCCTTAGGCTAGAAAGAATGACTTGGAATGCCCTTATCAGTGCCAGGCCTAACTCTGAATCACAAAAAATCCTTTTCAATAGCTACCTAGGTCTGACTAAATCACATACTGCACTTACAAATATTAAGCAAATCTTGGATGGAAAACTAAAACTAAGCGGACTACCAATTGATGCAGATAAGAGGTGGAGAATTATATATCTTTTAAATAGGTTTAACTATCCTGGTGCAAAAGAACTTATCACTGCAGAAAACAAAAAAGACAAGTCCAGTCAGGCTAAAAAGATGACTCTAGCCGCGACGACTGCTTTTCCAAGCTGGCCAATAAAATTAAAGCTCATTAAAAGTGCTATGGATCCAAAGACTAATTACTCGCACAAAGAGAGGAGCACAATCTCTTATAATCTTTTTCCACTCGAACAGAATAAATTTAGAAAAAGATATGCCCAGCATTTCTTCAACGACCTGGTTAAGGTTGAAAAAGAATCAGGCGCTATCATGGCCGAAGTATTTACTAGTCTAGCCCCTAATGATTGCAGTAAAGTAATGGATAATAGCTTACAGCGCTTTATTGATAGCA
>JABJPQ010000520.1 GCA_018663815.1 Halobacteriovoraceae bacterium
ATCTTGATTAAAAAGCGCAGGTCTTGGACCGACTAAGCTCATATCACCCTTAAGTATAGAGTATATTTGTGGTAACTCGTCTATGCTTGTTTTTCTTAAAAAACTCCCAATGGGGGTAAGGTAGTTTTCTGAATTACTTAATAAGTGAGTCGCAACTTGGGGACTGTCTGATTTCATGGACCTAAATTTGGGCATGGGAAATAATTTATTTTTTCTACCAACTCGTTGAGACCAATAAATTGCAGGGCCCTTACTGGTGAGTTTAATAAGGATGACAACTAAAATCAGAGGAATAAAAACAATGATAAGTAGGCTTAGTGAAATAAGGATATCAAATATACGTTTCATAAAATATTATTGGAATTAAGATTTCTTGCCAGAGATTCCAACTCCTCCTAGTACTTCCCCATTTTTAGAGAGTTTAAATTCAATTAACTTTACGAATGCTCTTAGCTTTATTCCTTGGCGTACAATAAAATTATAAATAAATGAGTGATTGTCGGCATAATATTCATCATAAAATAATCTTAGAGCATCATGCACCCGTGAGATTTCTTTTTTACCATTCATATTGATGGAAATACTTCCGTAGTGAGTTACAACAGCATCATGAACATAAAAAACTTTTTCTGATTTTTGTTTCAACATAAGGCAATAGGATAAGTCTACAAAGTGGTGAGTGAACTTGGGGTCTAGTTTACCAATATTTTCCCATATACTTCTTCTGATAATAAATGCCGTTGTTCCGATTGAATCAATAGGTTGAGTTAAGTTATAGTCAAAGTCGGTATTATAATATTTATCGGTAAAGCGATTCCCCGGGAATATTTTATGGAAGTTTAGGGTTTGTAATACCATAACCATTAAACCTGGAAAGCTTCTAATACAGTGTTGGACACTTCCATCTGGATTTATCAGTTTGGGACCTGCGGCAGCAACATCTTTATTTTGATCCATGAATGTGACAAGCTTTTCAAATGCACCTTCATGAACTTCCACATCGCTATTAAGCAAGAGCCCAAATCTTCCTTGGCATGCATCTAGTCCCTTATTATTGGTTTCAGTATAGCGAAGGTTTTTTTCATTTTCGATCAGTTTTGCTTGTGGAAATTTTTCTCGTACCATTTGAGGGCTATGATCCGGAGAGCAATCATCCACAACAATAACTTCATAGGATATATTTTTTGTATTTTTGTAAATTGAGGTTAAGCACTTTTCTAAATAATCAGCTGTGCCATAACTTGCAACGATAATTGAAAGGTCGATATTTTCCATTTTTAAACCTGGTTTAATTCTTTAATTACTTTAGCGGGGATCCCGGCCACAATACAATTATCGGGGACAGAGTTTAGCACAACAGCGTTAGCTGCAATCGTGACGTTATTACCTATTGTTATTCCACCTAAAACTTTTGCACCAGCAGCTATCAGTACGTTATCACCAATAGATGGGCGGTTTTCAGGGTTATAAATAAGATCTATGTTTTTGGCACCAAGGGTAACACCTTGATAAATAGTACAGTTAATTCCTATCGTTTTAGCGCCGAGTACAGTTCCAACTGTGTGTGGGAAAAACAAACCTGAACCAATCTTTAACTTTGTTGAAATCTCAATTCCAAAGAAGATAATATTAAGTAAAGAAAATATCTTGGCTACGAAACCTAATCTGTAGTGAGAGAAAAATATCGTAATTCTATAGATAAGAACCGGGGCGAAACGAAAATTAAAAATACTTTTTAAAACATGAAAGAAATTTACGTCCAGATCTTTAACGCCTTGGAGTCTATGAGATCGCGCAATATCGTCTTTTATAAGTCCATAAAAACTCAACTCATTAATCCTTTTTCTTTCAATTCTTTTGTTGCCAAATCGAGTTTATCTTCAGGTAAAGGTTCCGCCAAGACCCATTTAGCAAATCGCTCTAAGCCTTCATCAATGGATACCTGTGGAGAAAATTCTAAATCTTTTTTTATTCTGGTTAGGTCGGCGTAGCAGTGACGAATGTCGCCTAAACGATATTCTCCACTTATATGTGGAGTGATGTTTCCTTTAAAAACTTGCACCAGCTTTTGGGCAATATCTAAAACGCTTATTCCATGACCTGATCCAACATTGTAGACATTATAACCCTTTAGTTTAGACTGGACACCTAGTCTAACTGCTTTTGCTATGTCACTAACATGAATAAAGTCTCTACTTTCCGCACCATCTTCATAAATAGGTAAGTCCATATTTCTTCTAATTCGTGTCGAGAATATAGAAAGGATTCCTGTATATGGATTTTGCAATGATTGTCCCTCTCCATAAACATTTTGAAAGCGAAAAGTAATTGCATCAATTCCTAAAGAGGTGCAAGTAATTCGAACAAGATCTTCTTGGGCAAATTTGGTTGCCGCATAAATGGAAGCGGGTAAAATATTCGAATCTTCTTTTGTCGCAATTGCAGTAATATTAGCATCACAGGTCGGACAAGTTGGGGTCCATTTTTTAGCCTGCAGCTGAGTAGAACTTCTTGAGCTTGGAGATACAGTCCCACATTTGTCGCAATGGTAACTACCTTCACCATATATTGCCCGAGAAGAGGATAGTATGAGCTTTTGGATGTTGTGCTTTTCGTTGGTTAAAATCTCTAAGAGGTTTGCTGTCCCTAATGTATTAACATCATTATACTTAGTTATTTCGTACATGGATTGGCCAGTACCAGTTTCAGATGCGAGATGAATGATACAATCCACACCGTTCATTGCCTTTAGCAAATCCTTGTATGATCTGACATCACCTCGTATAAACTCAACATTTTCATGATCTAAACATTTGAAATTAATATGAGGGATTGGTCCATGAACTTGGGGGCTTAAATTATCATATAAAACAACCTCATAATCATTATCTAATAAGTCCTGTGTCAAATGCTGCGCTATGAAGCCAAGTCCACCTGTGATTAATATTTTTTTCATACTCTACTACCATTATTAAAAATTACTTAAATCTAGTTACCATATAAATAGCCATTTGGCTTGAATTTGATGTAATTTAGTAACTAAAGGATTTGTTAATGTTGGAAAGAGGAATTGATGCACTGTCTAGTAATGCTAAGTCAATGCTGGTATTTGCATATGATATAATTATCGTCGTTCTGACTTTTTTTATGTCCTATGAATTAAGGCTTGGTCAAGTATACGAAAACCCAGAACTCATGCAGGTCATTTTAAATAAATGTTTGATTATAGCACCAGTTCAACTAGCTTGTTTCTACTTTATGGGTTTGTATCGAGCTATTTGGCGTTTTTCTAGTACTCCGGATTTAATTAGAATAATTAAAGGGGTCTCAATCGGAATCCCTTCTTCTTTCTTAGTGCTGTTCTTATTTCAGAGCTTAGGTGGCGTTCCTAGGTCCATTTTTTTTATTCAGTGGGCGATGCTTTTAATAGGTGTGGGGGGGGGGAGATTTGCATACCGCCTTTACCGAGACATCTTAACTGAAAATCCTAATGTTAATAATAAGAGAATTCGAAGAACATTGATTTTAGGGGCTGGACATGCAGCTCAAATGTTAATTAGGGATATTAAAAGTGACCCCCGGAGTGATATTCAGATTGTTGGACTGCTTGATGACGATAAGGATAAGAGTGGAAAAATTCTGCAAGGGTTTAAAGTTTTAGGAACAATAAAAGATGCTCCTGAAGTTTCAAAAAAGTATAAAGCGACAGAAGTCATTATTACAATTCCAAGTGCTACTAAAAAACAACTTAATCGAATAGTAACTCTTTGTAACGATGCTAAACTAAAGGTTCAAACAATTCCAAGGTTGGCAGATATACTTTCTGGTAAGTTTCAAATTACCAAACTTAGAAAAGTAACGGCCTCAGACCTTTTAGGAAGAGATCAAGTTGAACTAAATATAAAAGCTATGTCTTCTTTGTTGACTGATAAAATCGTTTTAGTCACTGGGGCCGGAGGATCAATTGGTAGTGAATTATGTTATCAAATCATTAAATTTAAGCCCAAAAAAATTATTTGTTACGATATTGGTGAGTATAATCTTTACGAGTTAGAATATAAACTCAAAGAAGGTTTGGGCGATATTAAGTTGGAACTTATTATTGGAGATGTTAGAGATCAGAAAAAAGCAGAAAGTGTTTTTAAAAAATTCAAACCAAATATTGTATTTCATGCAGCTGCGTATAAGCATGTTCCAATGATGGAGTTAAATCCCTTGGAGTCCATTAAGGTTAATGTTCTTGGAACCCAAGTTATTGCTGATTTGGCCGATAAATATCAACTTGAAAGATTTGTGCTCATTTCTACGGATAAGGCCGTTAACCCTACTAACGTTATGGGTACGACCAAAAGAATCGCCGAGATGATTTGCCAATCAGTTCAGAAGAAATCTGATACAAAGTATTCTGTTGTTAGATTTGGAAATGTTTTAGGTAGCTCAGGTTCAGTCATTCCAAGATTTCGAAAACAGATTGAAGCAGGGGGACCGGTTACAGTTACTCACCCTGATATAATTCGTTATTTTATGAGTATTTCTGAAGCTGCTCAGCTTGTGATTCAGGCCGCTGCGATTGGTAATGGAGGCGAAGTTTTTGTTTTAGATATGGGTGAACCAATTAAAATAGTTAATCTTGCAAAACAGATGATTTCACTCGCTGGGTACTCGCTTGGTGATGATATTGAAATTGAGTTTACAGGCTTAAGACCAGGAGAGAAACTGTTTGAAGAATTATTAATGGACTCAGAATCAACAGTACCAACTGATCATATTCGAGTTAGAGCTGCAAACGTTAGACCCGTTGATGATAAATTACTAGAATTAGTATTAGATCTTTTCTCCGAGGACGAAGAACTTGGTGTAAGAGATAGGCTAAAGAAAATTGTACCGGAGTATGAAATTCCCATTAACTTACAGTAATTAGTTTTCTTTTCTATCTAAAAAACAATAAGAGAAGCTTATGAATAAGGTAAGCTCATTGAGACCATTAATAAATAAAAGAATTGAAAGGAGAGGTATAAAATTACTCATTCCCTTCTTGTATTTAGCTTGTCGGCCATAAAGTAGTATTAAATAAGCAAGACCAGCATATAGAAAAATTCCAAACTCTGAGAGAACCTGAATGAATAGGGAGTGCTGTTCATTACTTTCCACTTGCTTGAGGCTTGCCTCCTGCATTACTTTGTTTCGAAACTCAATACCATTCTCAACATAATAAGACCTTCCATTTGCTAACCCAACACCAAAAGGATTTTTAAATCCTGTGATAGAGTAGAATTGAGCTAAATAGAAGCGAGGAGTAATTTTAGAAACCAAAAAATGCTTTGTCTCATTCGGTGCGAGATCATAAGTAGCAGTTATAATAAATGGACTTAGAAAAAAAAGCGATAAGATGACTAAGTGAACATTTTTTAAAATACTTGGTTTGAATTTATTTATGAGTTCTAACAATATAAATACAAATACAAAAACAAGTACGGCCCTGCTTTGAACCCAAATAAAAGGAATTGAAGCAAAGAATAACCATTTAAATCTTTTGTTGTTATAAAAAATAATCCAAGGTAAAGCCATTGCGAATGCAGAGAAATTGGGTTCTCCAATTATGCCTCCGATACGGTCAACACCTAAAAAACTTCTAAATTTGAATGGATTATTTACTGAGAAAAAATTAATAAAACTAATAAGAATAGAAAGAGAAGTAACAACTTGAGCATATTTTATAAAATCTAATTCATTGTATTTTTCTTTTATAAAATAAACAAGCGTGAAAAGTGAGCCAAGTTGTATGTATTCTTTAAATTGAATAGTACCGCTTACAAAATATGCAGTAATAGCATTAACGACAAAGATGAGAATGACCACTTGGATATATTTTTTCTTAAATAAGGAATATTTGAAAAATGCGTAGGCACCAAGTAAAAGGTAAAATATTTGAAAATAAGTCGTATGACTTTCGATGCGTTTGACTAAGGAAAGCGGAAGGGCCAATAACGATATAGTCTTTATATGGTCAAGTCGAGACACATTATTCCTGTTTTTAGTGAGATATTATCGTTATAATATCAGTAAGATTTACTGAAGGGAATTAGGAAATCATGAATTTTAATGATAAGTACTTTGACGATACTCGCAATATTCATATTTTACCTTTCAAATGGATTAGATTTAGATAGAATTGATTGTATAATATGACAAATAAAAATACATTTATCAAAAATTTTTCTAAATTGTTTTCAGGAGCTTTTTTATCTCAGTTAATCTCTTTTATAATAAGTCCCGTATTGTCCAGGTTATTTACAGCTGAAGATTTCGGTGTTTTTGCATTATATATTCAGATACTTAGTCCTCTTCTCGTCCTTGGAGGAGCCGGGTTATACTTACTATTACCACAGAATAAAAATGAGTCTAGTTC
>JABJPQ010000557.1 GCA_018663815.1 Halobacteriovoraceae bacterium
CGGCGAGATCAGTTTTTAGAGGTATTAAACTCGAATAATATAATGACAAGACCCATATGGGAGCTCATGCCAAATTTACCTATGTTTAAAGATTGCCAAAAATCAAAACTTATTAATGCCCATAGGTATCAAGAGACAGTTGTCAATATTCCAAGCTCGGTGAGATTATGAGAAAAATTTGTATTGTCACAAGTACTAGAGCGGATTACGGGCTTCTTTACTGGTTAATGAAAGGGGTTCAATTAGCAGATGAATATGAACTTCAACTGATTGTTACCGGTATGCACCTATCAGAAAAGTTTGGTGATACTTGGAAACAAATTGAAGAAGATTCATTTGAGATCTCTAAAAAGGTTTCTTTAGGTAATTTGTTAGATTCGAAAAAGTCAGTTATTGCACAAATAAGTATCGGTGTTGAAAAATTTTTTGATGCTTATGAAGAACTCACACCGGATCTTGTTGTCATCCTTGGTGATCGCTATGAAATGTTAGCCGCAGCTCAGTCAGCTCTTTTTGCAGGTATTCCTATTGCACACTTGTGTGGAGGTGAAGTTACAGAAGGGGCATTTGATGACATTGTAAGAAATTCAATTACTAAAATGAGTACATACCATTTTGTGTCTACTGATGAGTCTAGGAAGAGGGTCATTCAAATGGGAGAGCGGCCTGAATGTGTATTCACTGCTGGAGCTCCTGGCCTTGAAAATATCAGAAAACTGGATCTAATTTCAAAAGCAGAAATGGAATCCAAGTTAAATTTTAAATTTAAAAAAAAGAATGTCCTTATTACCTATCACCCTGTAACTGCAGCGAATGAAGATGCGACAAAAGCTCTCATTGAAGCACTGGATGATTATAATGATTGTGGGCAAATAATAACATTGCCAAATAGTGACCCTGGTTATGATAAAATTATCCAGCAATTTAAAAAGTATGCGGCGACGAGAGATAATGTTTTCTTAACTACAAGTTTGGGCTCGCTTAATTATTTGAGTGTTATGAAGGTATGCAATATTGTTATTGGCAATTCATCAAGTGGGATTACTGAAGCTCCTTTTATGGGGACTCCTACCCTTAATATTGGAGTTAGACAAAAAGGACGTTTACAAGCTAGATCAGTGATTAATGTTAATGCTGAAAAACTAGCCATAAAAGCTGGTATTGAGAAAGCACTACTAATGTCACCAGAGTCTTCAAGTCTTTACGGAGATGGTTTTTCAACCCAAAAAATTTTAGAGAGCTTAAAAGAGTTAAACTTTGATGTTAAAAAAGGGTTTTATGATATCTGATTTTTTTATTGGCCCAAATGTTACAATTAAAACAGCACTAGCTCAGCTAGACAAAGTAAAAGGTTTGGGACTCGTTGTTGTTGATGAATCTACTAAATTATTAGGTTCATTAACAGATGGGGATATTAGGCGAGCATTAACTTTGTCTAACCATGACCTGCAAAGCTCAATTGAGGAAATTTACCATCGAGATCCAATTTTTGTTCTTAAAGGTGTTTCTGAAAATGAAAAGAAAGAAATCACAAAAGATAAAATCATTAAAATTATTCCAGTCTTAGAAAATGATATTGTTGTAGATGTTTTTACTGTTGGTCACGAGGATACCAAGGGGATCTCCGTGGTGATCATGGCCGGAGGTTTAGGTAGTCGTTTAGGGGAGTTTACGCAAAAGTGTCCTAAGCCCATGTTAGAAGTTGCTGGAAAACCAGTGCTAGAGAGAATCTTAAATAACTTTACTGCTGTTGGTTTTAAAAATTTTTTCTTTTCTGTTAACTTTATGGCCGAAGTTATCGAGGATCACTTTGGTGATGGGAGCAAGTTCAATTGTCAGGTGAATTATTTAAAAGAAGATAAAAGGATGGGGACCGCGGGCTCTTTGAGTTTGCTACCAGATGATATTAAAGGAACAATCATTGTAACGAATGGTGATCTTTTGACTCTGGTTGATTTCAGAAGATTGATTAGTTTTCATAATCAACACCAGTCTCCCATAACGATGTGTACTCGCAAGTATGATTTTCAAGTTCCCTTTGGAGTCGTTAGTATTGTCAATGGACAGGCGAGAGAGATTGATGAAAAGCCAAATCAATCATTTAATATCTCTGCAGGTGTCTATGTTATTGATACAAAACTTTTAAGGCATGTTCCAAAAGATGAGTTCTTCGATATGCCTACTTTTTTAGATAAACTAATAGCGGATAATGTGGAGATTCATTGTTTTCCTCTGATTGAACAGTGGATTGATATCGGGCAGGTTGGTGACTTAACCCTTGCGCGAGAGAAATATAGTCACGATTAAAGAGAGTAAGGATTTTAAATGAAAAGAATTTGTACTATTTGTGCCCGAGGTGGATCTAAGGGAGTTAAAAATAAAAATATTAGAGTATTGAATGGAATTCCATTAATCGCACACACTATTATACAGGCCAGAGATTCAAAACTTTTTGATATTGTCGCTGTAAGTAGTGACTCGGATGAAATTCTAGAGGTTGCCAAAAAGTATGGAGTTGATCTTTGTATTAAGAGACCAGATGAGCTTGCTTCTGACAAGGCAGCGAAGATTCCGGTTATTCGACACTGTGTTGAGTCTGTCGAGAGTCAATTAGGGTTGAAATTTGATATTTGTGTCGACCTTGATTGTACATCTCCTCTTCGAATTGTTGATGATATTGTTGAGACAGTAAGAATATTAGAAGAAGAAGGGCGTGAAAATATGCTGACAGCGATGCCATCAAGGCGATCCCCTTATTTCAATTTATTAGAAAAAACTTCTGATGGGCGAGTGGTTTTATCTAAACCATTAGACAGTTTAATTGTTAGAAGACAAGATTCGCCCGAAACCTTTGATATGAATGGCTCGGTGTATGTTTGGAGGCGAGAGGTTTTACAAGCTACAGATAATGCTTTTTTAAAGACCACTGGTTTATATCTCATGCCTGAAGAGAGATCCATTGATATTGATACTGAAGTTGATTTAATGATTTCAGAAGCGTTGATGAAAGATAGAGCAGAAAATATTCAATGAAGCCTATGCCAATTCTATGGCCTCCATTGGAAAATGTGACACTCTGATTCCATGGTTGGAAAAAACATGAACTCCATCAAGCTGCTGGCCTACGATTTTGACGGCGTAATGACCGATAACAAAGTCTATGTTGATCAGCATGGCAATGAAATGGTACGAGTAAATCGGGCGGATGGTTTGGGGGTTTCGGAGATCAGGAAACTAG
>JABJPQ010000443.1 GCA_018663815.1 Halobacteriovoraceae bacterium
TAGATTTAATGTACCTCTCTCTGGAAATAAAAGAGCTAAGAAAAAAATTGAATCTTGAAAATATTCGACCTCACGGTCCTCACCTAAGTCTTCAAAGTATTTTGCTAAAAACATTTCTTCAAAATTTGCATTATGCGCGAGTAAATGATGACCTTCGAGTTCTTGTAACTCAGGACATACTTTTCCCCACGTAGGTGCATTATTAATTTGAGACTGCTTAATTCCCGTAAGTTTTTGAATAAAGTTTGAGAGTTTAACTTCAGTTTTAACTAATGATGAGTACTCTTTTATAAGTTTTGTACCCTCAAATTGCAGATAACCTAAATCAATAATAGCATCATAAGTAGGATCAATTCCAGTGGTTTCAATATCAATAACGGCCCATTTACCTAAATCGTTCATTCTCTCCCCTTAAAAAATTCTCACCCGTTAATGCTGTTTACAGAGCTACCTTTCTTTGAAAAACTAGTTCAGTTAATTTAAGCAAAGGTATGCAAATTGTCATCTTACATATTTCAAATTCAATCACTCATCATCCTTGCTTTGCTTTTTTATGGTGTTATTCATCGTAAAAATAGATTTAAACATATCAAAATAATGAAGACGGCCATTATCTGGGACCTCTTACTAGTTGCGCAAATCGAAATAACCAGAAATGCTCTTCATAAAGCAAGCAAGGTTGTAAGCAATCCCGTAATGCTTAACATCCACGTATCATTAGCAATTAGCACAGTGCTTCTCTACGGATTGATCTTTTATACGGGATCAAAGCTTAAGAATGGCAATGAGAAAATAAGATCAAAACACCGTACTTTAGGTTTTGTTACGTTGACGATGCGAGTCCTAACTTTTATAACAAGTAACTTAATCTAAGGATAAATATGAATAATTTAGACGAAATAAAAAACCTGATTGAAACAAAACTGGCCGGATCCAGTGTACAAGTGGGAGACTTAACTGGAACCCAAGATCACCTCGAAATATTTGTTGTTAGTGATGAGTTCAAAGGCAAAATGTTACTTGATCAACATCAAATAGTAATGGATATACTTAAAGATTCACTTAAAGAAAAAATTCACGCAGTAAAAATAAAAACAATGACCAAAGAAAAATTTAACCAGCAAGGATAAACAAATGGAAAATGAAAATAACCCTTTTAAAATTTTAAACAAAGACATTAGCACAACAAAAGAATTTTCTCCTGCGAGCGCATCCGGAGAGCTAAAAGAAAGAATTGAATCAGTTATAGGTAGCGATAAAGTTGTTCTTTTTATGAAAGGTAACTGTGCGGCTCCACAATGTGGGTTTTCTGCCAACACGGTTGCAATCTTAAAGCATATTGGTTCATCTTTTACGACATTTGATATTCTACAAGATATGGATATTAGAGAAGGTCTTAAAGAATATTCTAATTGGCCAACGTTTCCTCAACTCTACTTTAACTCTAAGCTTGTGGGTGGAAATGATATTATTACTGAAATGTATGAAAGCGGTGATTTAAAAGAAATGCTTAATGCCTAATGCCAGCGACTTTCCTTACTTGCACGGTTTTTCAAAAACTGAACAAGACAGGCTTCGGACCCAAGCTGAGTTTACAGAGCATGTTATCTATAAAGATATTAATTTTTCAGGTAACACAAATATTCTAGAAGTTGGTTGTGGAGTTGGTGCACAGTCTGAGATTTTACTCAGAAGATTTCCTAAAATTCAACTCACAGGAATTGAATTAAACGAAAAGCAAATAGCTTCTGCAACTGACTACCTAAAAGATTTTAGCTTTGCCAAGGATCGTTATGAGCTGCTTAAAATGGATGCAACTCAAATGAGTTTTGACTCAAATCAATTTGATGGCGCTTTTCTTTGCTGGGTACTGGAACATGTCCCTAATCCAAAACACGCATTAAATGAAGTCAGGCGAGTACTCAAACCTGGATCAACTATTTACATCAATGAAGTTATGAATTCTTCTTTTTTCCTTGAACCCTACTCTCCTCATGTTTGGAAGTACTGGATGGCGTTTAATGATTATCAACTTGATAACGCTGGTGACCCCTTTATTGGTGCTAAGCTAGGAAACTTATTACTTGAACTTGGCTTTAAGGATATCAAAACAGAAGTTAAAACATGGCATTATGATAATCGTCACCCAACTCAAAAGAGTGAAACGATTAAATTTTGGACCGAACTACTCATGAGTGCAAAAGATCAGCTCATTAAAGAGAAAGTTGTCTCAGTCGAGTTAGCCCAAAAAGCAGAACAAGAACTTGCTCAAGTTGCACGCAATCATGATTCTGTTTTCTTTTACTCATTCATGCAAGCAAGCGCAAGAGTATTTTAATAATGATAGGTCTTCAAAAGATCGTGTTTCATTTTTTGTTCAAAAAGAAAATCCTTCTTTTTTGACATAAGAATAAGCGAGTCAAGGTAATCTAATACTCGCATCAGTTCATCCTTACTCCAAAGTTTAGAATGGGAAATTAGCTGTTTATCATATTTCGTAAGCCTACTTTTTTGATCTAGGTTCGAAAGATCATACATTTTCATAAAATGAGACTGTAAAAAATAAAGAGCTCCAATAACTTCATTTCCATGGGTTACACTCTCTAACATCTTATTATAAAACTGCTTAAAATTTCTCGCTCCCAATAATGTAGCCAGCTCAAATTGATCCATTTTTTGTTCACTCAGCAGCGGAAGTATTTGTTCTGGAGAGACACTCTTTTCATTTGGGTTGTTAATTTTAATCTGTGTGAGTATCTGATAATAAGAGTTGATATCAAAGGGAACTTTTTCTTTAATTGTTTCCTTTCCAGCAACACTTAAATAAACATTTAACTGAGAACAAAGAAAATCAAGTAAGTTGTGATCTTCCCAAAAAGCAGGAGCCTCAATCTTGATTGACTCAGTATGATTAGACTTTTGAAGTTCTTTATAAAAAGAACAGTCTTTAGAAAAATTCAAAATGAGAAAACGATTATCTAGGAGTAGCTCTCGGTCTTTAAGAATTCTATCCTGTATTTTTTCATTTAAATCTTGAGCAAAGTGAATCAAGTATGATTCTGTATTAGCAAATAATCCCATTGACCTCAAGTTGTCATCAAACCAATCTTGCGTAACTTCCTTACCTAGCAGAACCCGCAACGGCCCATTAGGGAATTTCATCTTATCTTTAATTATTTTAAATGCGAGAGGATCAAAACACAGAAAACTAATAATATTATAATTTTCATCTAAAACATCTGAACGCGTTTTTAAAAAGTCCCAAATTCTCCACTTAGAAAGCATAAAGTATCATATCCTTAAAACTTATCGCTGCTTTTTTGGCTAAATTAAAAACGGCTTGTTTTTCAACACCTCTATTTTGAACACCTAAAACTTGTGTCCCCTCTGATCGTAATTCTTTTAATGTATAACTTTCACTCAAAGGGATAACTTCATTAAAAATAATTTTTGAACTCAA
>JABJPQ010000559.1 GCA_018663815.1 Halobacteriovoraceae bacterium
AGATTCTTATCTCATCAGTAAGCAAGCTCACCTGGTTGGTATTAGATGTTATGTTTTCAACTTGTTTGTTTAATGAATCAAGATAATAAAAGACCACAAACCCAATAACTAACACCATAATATTGGCTAAACCAAAACTAAAGGCAATCCGTTTTTTTAATGATAAATCCATATCAAATATTCCTTAATTTTCTGCTAAGACAGCAAATAACTCATTAAAATTTACATCTGAACCAACTAAAACAACGATATCATCTGATTCAATAATATCCATTGGAAGTGGGCTATCATTTATTTCAACTCTAAATGAAGACTTTCCCTCCTCTGTAATAAACGGCACTCTTTTTTGAAGTGCAACGATATTCAAAGAATAGTTTTGTCTTATTTGACTCTCAACTAATGTTTTCCCCTCATACTTTTTACCAAGCTTAAGTTCAACAATAGAATATCCCGCAGCAAAGTTATACCTTTGTAGTACATAAGGTGCAACAATCTTTGATGCGACAATCTCTCCCATTTCTTCTTCTACTTTTATAATCTCAGAAGCACCAATCTCACTAAGAACGTGTTCGTGTAACTTATTAGTGGCCCTAGCAATAATTTTACCAACTCCTAAGGATCTAAGCATCGCCACGGCTAAAATACTCATTTCAATATTGTCACCAATGGCCACAATTGCAACATCAACATCTGAAATATTGGTGGCTCGCACCGCTTTTTCATCTGTGACATCAACACAAGTTGCGTGGGTAACTCTATCTTTAATTTTTTCAACAAGCTCAGGATTATAATCAATAGCAATAACCTCTGCACCCTTTTCAAATAAACGAGTTGCCGTTTTTGCACCAAATGTTCCTAAACCAATTACTGTAACAATCATAATTTATCCTATCATAATTCGACCCTTAGGGTACTTGAGACTTACATCATCTTTTTTATTTTTTCCAACGGCCAGGGCCAGTGTTAATGGACCAACCCTACCAACTAACATTAAAAGTGAAAGAACCAACTTGCCGGCGACACTTAAGTAAGGTGTTATTCCAAGCGAAAGCCCTACCGTCGAAAATGCGCTTACGACTTCAAAGAAGACTGATAAAAAATCATGCTCTGGCTCTATCTTCATCATAACTAATATAAAAGAGCTCACAATCATAAGTGAAATAATAATGATCGCAACGGCCCTAACGACGATAATATTTGGAACTGTACGATCAAAAAAGTCCACCTTATCTCTACCTTTAAGCGTTGCTTTTACCGATTGAAATAAAATAGCAAATGTTGTCGTCTTGATTCCGCCACCGGTTGAGCCAGGGCTAGCCCCAATAAACATCACCAAACACATAAGATAAATGGTATGTGGATGTAAACTACTCATTGCAATTGTATTAAATCCAGCTGTTCGAGTCGTAATTGATTGAAAAACTGAGATTTGAACTTTTTCCCACAGACCGTATTGATCTAACCCATGCAGAAACTCTCCAAAGAAAATATAAGCAGCAACTAAACCAATTAAAGTTAGGTTCGTAACTAAAACAACTTTTGTGTGAACTGTTAAGTTAATAACTTTTCCACCCTTTAAAAAGAGATACTCTAATTCTTTTAAAACAATAAAACCCAAGCCTCCAAGAAAGATAAGTGCACTCACAGTTCCATGAACAAAAGGATTTAGTGCAAAATTTTCAAGAGAATTATCAAATAATGCAAATCCGGCATTACAAAATGCTGAGACACTATGAAAAATACCCATATATAACGACTCGCCAAATTCATGTCCCGCGAGACTAAAACTGATACTCAAAATAACAGCTCCAATAAGCTCAATAACCAATGTGTATCTAACAATATTAATAATCATTTGTAGAAGATCTTCCAAAGATGATATATCGAGCAGGTCTTGCATCATAACTTGATCCCTAACCGCGAGGGATTTACCCAGTAAGATTGTCATTGAAGAGTACAAAGTCATATATCCCAGCCCACCAATCTGGATGAGAACAAGTAAAATAATTTGACCAATGAAACTGAAAT
>JABJPQ010000560.1 GCA_018663815.1 Halobacteriovoraceae bacterium
GACACAGTTTCTGCCAAAATTGTCTACCAAATTTATGAAAGTCTATTTGAATATAATTACCTAATCCGGCCCTATCAGTTAAAGCCTCTGCTCGCCAAAGAGATGCCTAAGATAGGAGATGATGGGCTAACTTACACAATAAAAATTAAACAAAATATTCAATATCATGAAACGCCAATTTTTGGTGGTAAAAAGAGGTTTGTAAAATCAGTAGACTTTATCAACCAAATTAAACGACTCGCTTTTAAACCAACTAAAAGTTCCGGCTGGTGGTTATTTGATGGAAAAATAAAAGGTCTCAATAAGTTTAGAAAAGAAGCCAAGAGCGATTTATCTAATTTTTTTAGTTACAATGTTTCAGGTTTGCAAGCTCCTGATGAACACACTCTTGTCATCAAGTTAAACCAACCCTACCCACAATTAGTCTATGCACTAGCAATGGCTTTTGCGACTCCAATTCCTCGTGAATTAATTGAGCATTATAAAAATGATCTTACCCAATTTGGAATCGGAACTGGCCCTTTTTATCTCGTAGAATGGAATAAAAATTCCAGCTTGCTACTCAAAAAAAATCCCAACTACCATGAAAACGTTTACCCGGCCAAAGGTGATCGTTACGCTTATGAAAATAAGCTGCTAAAAGACGCTGGAAAAAAGATTCCCTTTCTTGACGAAATTCATTTCAAAATAATGAAAGAGGCTCAAACCAGATGGCTTAATTTTCTAAGTAAAAAAATTGATTTTGTTGTCTTAACAAAAGATCATTTTCCGGTAGCACTCAATGATAGTGGAAGCCTTAATGAAGAATTTTTAAAGCAAAATATTAAGCTTCAAATTTCTCCAACTCTAACTTATTGGTGGCTTGCATTTAATATGACCGACAAAATACTTGGTTCAAACCTAGGCGTCCGTAAGGCCATAGGCCATGCTATTAATATCGATGAATACATTGAAAACTTTACAAATAATATTGCGCTTAAAGCGAATTCCATTTATCCACCTGGTGTTCCTGGTTACTCGCCGGCAAGCCAACTACCCTATAAGTATGACCTCAAGCTTGCTAAAAAATATTTAAAAGAAGCTGGCTATCCTAACGGAAAAGGATTACCAGAGTTCTCCTATGATGTTCGTGGATCCTCAACAGTATCACGACAAATGGGTGAATATATCCAAAAAGAGCTAAACAAAATAGGTGTTCGAGTAAAAGTTAATATTAATAGTTTTCCCGGATTTTTAAACAAAGCAAGAACTGGCCGATTGGAAATTTGGCAAGGTGGCTGGGCCATGGACTACCCCGACCCAGAAAATGTTATCCAGTTATTAATCACTAAAAATAAACCTCCTGGTCCAAACTCTACATACTACTCCAACAAAGAGGTTGATAAATTATATAATGAGCTTTTCCACGCTCAATCAGCTAGTGATGTGCAAAAAATAACCAAAAGAGTCGACGAGATCGTCAGTAAGGAATTGCCCTGGATCATGCAGTATTACTCAAGAAATTATGTACTCCATCATGGAAGGCTAAAAAATTTCCGCCAATCAGATTTGATTAATAATAATTTCAAGTACTTAAAGGTTGATTAATCCCCTCTGTTTTTAAAGTGGATTTAATTTTAAGTTTTCACCTTATCTTTCGAAAAGCCTTATAAGAATAACTTCTCGGCTTAAGGATGAAGAGATGAAAATTTCCTGCACGAAAAAATTACTAACTTTAGCAGCTTTGGTTATGTCATTAAATTCCCACGCTAAAGATCATCTTATCTACAGTGTATCTGAGGATCTCCCAATGGGTGAAGAAAAAGAGATCACTCGCAGAAATTACTATGTCAACATAGGCGCTGCACAGGGTGTGTCCAAGGGAACAACACTCAATGTTTTCAGACGAATATCCAAATCCAATCCCTACGACAATAAACGAAGAGTTAACTATAATGTTCCAATTGGCCAGCTAGAGGTTATTCACGTAGAAGAAGGTGCCGCAATAGGTTACATAAAAACCATAAACAAAGCTATAAAAGACCCTATTTTTGATATTAACAATTTTATGATTGGTGATCATGTCTCTGTAAATATCAAATAAAAAGCTGCTTACTTTTTACGAGTGTTCCTGATAAGTACTCTTCATGACACACGACATCTTTAATGGCTAAGACATAATCTTCATTTTCAATAAAATCACCTCCGGTAATAAGAATTTTCCTAACATAAACACCCTTAAAATATCCAATAAAGTGAAAATGACCTACTCCTTGCCTGTACTTTAGAAATTTTGATACAACGTAAATTCTTTTATTATGCATATTGATACCTCCAATATGCTAGTTGCAAGTACCTTGTCTTTTTTCGAATTGCTAACGCATTGAACTTATTTACAATGCTAACTAAATTAGCGAAAATTTATCTCTACAGAGGATTAAAAGTTGAACTTAGATAAATGTAAAAAAACCGTTTGTGACCTCTTTATAAGTCGTACCAATGATATGCCTGGGAATATGGCCATTGGTTCATTTAGGTCAAACAAAATTAAATTTCAAACCTTTAAAGAATATCGAGATACTGTTGAAGCTATTTCCGTGGCACTTATCAACCTTGGAGTCAGTTCACAAAAAAAGGTATCCATATTAGCTGGCACACGAAAAGAATGGCACTTCTTTGATATGGCGATTCTGTGTTCGGGAGCTGTGACTGTTCCCGTCTATCATACCTATACGCCCGAAGAAGTTGAATATATTATCAACCACAGCGACTCCGAATTTCTCATTGTTGAAAATGAATCTCAGTTTGAGAAGATACTTGCTATTCAAAAAAAGCTCACTCAAATTAAAACTATTTTTTCTATCGAAAATATTTCAAGCTCTTCATTAAAAAAGCTCAATAAAAAATTTAATTTTGTGAGTTTTGAAGAATGTAAAAAAATTGGTGCAAGTGAGGTACAAAACCACCCCGATAAATTTTCCCTTAATATTGAAAACATCAGCCCTGAAAGTTTAGCCACAATTATTTATACTTCTGGAACAACAGGGCAGCCAAAAGGTGCTATGATTAATCATATTGCGATATTTCAAGTGCTCTATAATCTAAAGAAATTTTCTCACAATGCGATTTACGAAAATGATCGCTGCCTAACCTATCTTCCTTTATCGCACGTGCTAGGAAGGCTTGAGTCCTTTTTTCCTATTTTGTTTGGAGCTCAAGCTGTTTACGCACAAGATATTAAAAAGATATTAAGTAATATCACAACGGCTAAACCTACTATTTTAATAGCAGTTCCAAGAGTTCTTGAAAAAATTCATGAAAAAGCAATGAAGACAATTGAAAAAAACGAAATCAGCAAGAACATATTTGAGTATGCTAACAACTGTGCCAATAACTACTTTAATA
>JABJPQ010000174.1 GCA_018663815.1 Halobacteriovoraceae bacterium
ATCCTCAATACCATTAAAAGCAATCGTATTAACTGAGTAGATAAGTAAAGAAAGGCTGATAAATATTTTTTTCATTGTCGAAATCCTCAGAATAATAAAGTATACTCACAACATGCTAAAATAAAAAGGCAAGAGAGCTTAGAAATGAAACTAATTTTATTATTGTGCCTGATGGGGCTATTAAACATACAAGTTTGCTTGGGTTATACTCCTACTTTAGAGTCTTTGTTACGCAATGGAAACAATACTGATATTGGAATGAATACTGTTTATGCTAATCTCTCGGTCATTGAAGTTGACCCTGAAAGCAATACGGCCTTAAAAGATTTGGAAGGAAATATTTCCAAAAAGTTTTTAAAACTTTTAATCTATAATGAGAGAGAAGAGTCACCCGTATTGGTTCAGTTAAACTATAATGATGGAGGATTAAGTGCTAATCTCATGGCTAAATATTTTCAAAGAAGCTTTACAACGTCAAAAAGCCTAGGGGTTTTAGACGAGCAAGTTGATGCGAATTTTTTCTACTCCTTAATGGGTATGCTGCTTAATAATAAGAGCTCTTTTTTAATCGACTTTTTAAAAGGGAATCATCAATTTGTAAAAAATAATAATGATTTAATAAATAATAAAAAACTTCGGCTTTTAAGTGAATATAAGCGGTACTTAATCGCTAAAAAAGATGATGAAGAGCTAGAGCTTGAGAATCCTTTTAAGCCAACTGACGAAGAAAAAGTAAGTGAAGTTAAAGAAGTTCAAGCAGCTAGCTTTTTAGAAAAAGATAATATTGTTAAAAAAGTTAAAGTTGAAGATGACTTTTTTTGGCTTGTTGAGCATGAAGGACTTTATCTTAAGTTTGGTTCTGATCACAGAATTATAGAGCTACGGGTTCAAACTAGACTTGGGAAACTAGAGGCCGTCTTTGGAAAATTTATCCCCAGAGAATCAAAATTAGAGTTTCCGGAGTTTATCTGGTTTAAAGATGGAACGGGAAAAAAATATGAAATTAAAGCCACCAAATTTAGTATGTTTAAAGATAATAAAGATATGCTCAATAAAAGAATCAAGCGCTATCAAAAAACCATTGAAAAAAATGAAATAACAGACTTTTCATTGTTTCCCAATTTTATTCTTTAAAATCAGATATTTAGTCTATAAGTAAAGTTTTTCCTTAATTAACCGATCTGTATAGATGAGTTAATGTTTTATTAAGGAACGGCAATGAAAATAGCTTTAATAATTTTGTTCTTATCACAGCTTGGTTATGCAGATGATTTTATGAATTCAGATAACTTAGATGATCGACCTGTAGCAACTAAAGAGGAAACAAAAGCTCCTGCAAGATCTGTAGTGATAGAAAATGAAACGATTGTGGTTCAAACCACGGTTAAAAGTCCTACTCTTAAAGCATGCGAACGTAAGGATCAAACAACAATTCCTTTAAGGGCATTTAGGATGCTGTTATGGAAAAGTGGTAAATTAAAACCAAACTATAATGCAAGTAATGAAAGATTATCACTTGCAATACAAGACGATGGTCAAATGATATCAAACTGTAACAATATGTTTAAAATTGCAGTATCAGATGTTTCGGGAAAACATCCGTATTTGTATGAAGCAAATATTATAAAACCCGATACATGTGAAATGAGAGACGTTGAGGATGAAGAGGGTGAGACAGTGTCACGAGAATTCTGTCAATATGAAGTCAGGAAAAAAGTAAAAAACTCTTCAGGGGGTAAAGGATTTAAGTTTTGGGCTGAACCTAATTATTATGGTTTTAAAGAATGTTTAAAGAAAACAGGAGTTTTAGTAGCAGGCAAAAAGCTTTCTGAAAACGTTGATAGTTTTGTCCTAGATAGATTTACAGCACCTACTCTTGAGCATGCATCAAAATCAGGTCGTGTTTTGTATCACTGTAAAGGACCATTATGTGATGATCCTGGTATTAGATTTTCAAATAAAAGTAAACTAAAAGGTGGAGATAACTGTCAATGGTTTGAAGATATTGTTCCGGGGGGATTTACGGCTTATTCAAGAGCAGCTCAACACAGAACGGCAATGGAAAATAAATTTCACAATATATGTAACTCAAGTTATGGAGTTATAGCCAAAAACTTAATTAGTTTTAGACCGTTTGATGATTTGTACAGTCAACTTAAACAAATTATGGATCAAAATATATTAGCTGAAGTAAAAAATCTTCATATTGAATTAGCCGAAACTGAAGATTACTCAACATTAGATATTGGAAAATACAAAAGAGTTATCAAAGATTTTTATGCAAATATTGTTAAACCTTTAACAGAAAAAATTAAAAGACAAGTCAAACAGGTTAGCTCTTTAAAAGGTGCTTCAAAAAAGAGTGCCCAAGCAAGACTAAATAACTTAATTGCAAAATTAATTGATCTTAATGATGACGGCATGCTTGGTGCGGATGATTATAAAAATATGATTAGTTTTTTAAAAAAAGCTCCTCTTCGTAAAGAGAGCTGGAGGTCTGCAGCTGAAACGTTATACGATGTGCAAGCAAGTGTGTTTCATTATTCACGATATGCAACTGATGCGAGTAATGTCTTTAAATTGCCGCGTATAAGTTTAAAACAGGCTAAGTTAGAGTTTAAAGAAGATCATGATGAACAAGCAGCAGTTTTAAACAAACTTGTAATATTAGATAAAAAGCGTGATTTTAGTTATTCAAACGAACTCGAAAAAGAAATTGATACTAGTGAAAAGCGAAGGGATCAATATAAAAGAAACATGATAGCTAATCTTCAAGAGGATGGCAGAAAAACTGATAATATCATCAAGCAAGCTTGCTCACAAAATGGAGGGAATATATATACATGTAAGGATAAGCTAGAATATCGTCAAGCTCTTCAGAATGATATTGCTAACTTTCGACAGCCTGAAAGTGAACAAGCAAGAACGTTACGTATGCAAAAAGACTATGCATCTAAAAACTCACAAATTTCTTATTGGCAAGAAATTGAGAAACAAAGAAATGCTGTATATAATTTAAAGCCACAGCCTAGTCGCTATGGAAATAGAGGTCCTGCACAGATACAAGATGGACACTACTGGCAATCTCTCGCAATGAATGATCAATATCCAAATGGTAATTGGCCAAATAATAATGGTCCTCAATCTAATCAAGGTTGGAATAGAACAAGTCCATATGGACAACAACCTAACCAAGGCTCTAACTGGGGGAACCAAGGTTCAAATTGGGGGAACCAAGGCTCAAACTGGGGGAACCAAGGTTCAAATTGGGGTAATCCAAGTTCAAGCTGGAGTTTTCAATTTGGTTCGCAACCAAATAATATGGGGAACTCAAATCAGTACGGGCCATTCAATAATTGGTCTCGCTACCCACAAAATAATAACTATAATAGGCCTTGGTAGTCCCTTAGAAGCTAATAGATAGTTGCATACCCGTAGACATGACATTTGAAGTTGATAGCTCACCACTAGCATCATTATCAAAGGCATAATAATCACCAACAATATGGTAACCAAGGGATCCTGTGAAAACAACATTTGGGTTCCATTG
>JABJPQ010000672.1 GCA_018663815.1 Halobacteriovoraceae bacterium
GAGCAACAGACTCTAAAACCGTGGCGAAGGCAAAAAAGTTCTTTTTAAAAGATGCTCTGGCAGCAATAAGTAAGGGCCAGAAACCAAAGGTTCAAAACGCACGAGCTCTTGGTTGTTATATCCAAAGGTAGGTTAATGATGAAAAAAATAGTGCTTAGTTTGTTGGTGTTTTTTAACTTCTCGCTGGCCATTGCGAATGATGTTTGTCCTATGAATTTTTCTGATGCAAATTTATGTGCTGAACTAATGTGGAATGATGGACCATACTTAGGAAAAGTTTCTGGCTTTACAGTTAAGTTTTGGGGGGCACAGGATTCTAATCAAATAAACACTTCTCCTGAATATAGTATTAAAATTTATTCATGGATGGTAATGGATAATGGGCATTCCCATGCTGGACCGGCTTTGACATGGAATGAAATTACACCTGGAGTATTTATTTCAAAGGATGCAAGGTTTTTTATGGGAAGAATGAAAGGGTATTGGGAAGTAAAGGTTGACCTTAGTCAAGGTGGCGTTATCGTTTCATCCCAAGCACAGAGAGTAAATTTTGAATAATCATTTTGTTGCAATCATCATTTTTGTGTTTAGTTTTGTCAGTTGTGGTGATTCTCCGTTTTTAAATACCCAAGACTCAAAAAAGAGTGCGACTTCTACTGAAATTAATCTTAATGGAAAGATTGATTTAAGCACAGAAAACAGATCCAACCAAAGTCAGCTGCAAGAAGGTGTTTTTAAGTTACAAGCATTATGGGGCCATGGCCCAAGCATTTCTGACGAAAATAAAATGATGGTAATACTAACTGATGAGGGAGGCAACCGCTTTGATTTTCAAGGTATTTTAGATGTCTATATTTGGATGCCGGATATGGGGCATGGATCTTTTCCCATCAAAGTTACAAGATTGAGTGAGGGCATTTTTGAATTGTCTGAGATCTTTTTTACGATGGATGGTTACTGGGATATTCATTTTGAATTTATTATTAACGATGAAGTTGTTGAGGCCATAAAATGGGGATTAACTCTTTAATCATTTTCATATATTTTATTCTTCTTAGTCCGCTTTCATTTGGTGCTGCCTGTTGTGGTGGTGGCTCAAGTGTCGCTAATCTTATTGTGGGAGATTATAGAACACAATTGTCCTTTGGCTATACTAATATGGCCATAACCCATACTGTAAATACCGATGGAGAGTTCATTGAGCGTGATAAAAACAATCAAGAAGTTTTAGAAACAATGACAGCCATGGCATCTTATCTGGCCGCTGATTATTGGCAATTTGGTTTTTCAATACCAATGCATAAAAATACTCATAAAACGGATTATAAAACTTCAAACGAAATGGGTGTTGGCGATATTAAGCTACAACCAGCTTTTGAGTTTATGCCGGAGCTCTACTATAGTAAATGGAAGCCAAGAGGCTTTGTCTTTTTACAACATAATATTATTAATTCACGCTCTGTTTATAATACTAAAAGTGAATTTGCCACAGATGCTTTTAGCCAAGGTTTTAATACTACAACCCTCGGTTTATATTTTACAAAAATCATTGGAAATTTTGATCTTACAGTCTCTACCGAGGTTCACACTTCGCCAGCGAGAAAGTTTAAATCAAATGGAAATGAATTTTGGGTTACTCCTCGGGATGGAAATTCAACCCAGCTTACAATTGGTTTTAGCCCCCAAGCTAGTAATTTTCATTTTGGTACTAATCTGAAGAGTTCTTATGATGGAGCTAAAAAAATTAGCGGAGATATTGAATCTCTTGGAACAAGTAAATCTTATACTGAAGCAGGCTTAAGCATAGGACTTCGAGTTGCTGATAAATCCTATAATGTAAGTTACACAGATCAAACATTTTTTGGTGTGGCCAAGAATATGAATGCTGCTAAAATCATCTCATTTAATCTCATCCACTTTTTAGACCTCTAAACTTGAGTTTTAATCACTCAATCGCTAAGATGAGGCAAACTTTCTCTTAGGACTAATGCTATGCAACTAGATCAGTTTAAAAACATAATTTTACAAGGAATACCAAGCGTATTACCTCCAGCAAAGATTTATGAGCCAGATGTAAATCATGCCCCTAAACGTAAAGATATCTTGAATGATAGTGAAAAAAAATTAGCGCTTAAAAATGCTCTTCGTTACTTTGCTTGTGAGCAGCACGCTGATCTTATTGAAGAATTTAAAGCCGAACTAGAAACGTATGGTCGAATCTATATGTATCGATTTAGACCTGATTATAAAATTTTTGCTCGCCCGATAAATGATTACCCTCATCAGTCAAAGCAAGCTGCGGCCATTATGTTAATGCTATCAAATAATCTTGATTCAGCTGTGGCTCAACACCCCCATGAATTAATAACCTATGGTGGTAATGGAGCTGTATTTTCAAATTGGGCTCAGTACCTTTTGACGATGAAATACCTTGCAACTATGACGGATGAACAAACACTTGTTTTATATTCGGGGCATCCTGCAGGCTTATTTCCCTCGCATAAAGACGCGCCAAGAGTTGTTGTCACTAACGGGATGATGGTTCCAAATTATTCAAAACCAGATGATCTTGAAAAATTTAATGCTTTAGGTGTTACTCAATATGGCCAGATGACCGCGGGATCATTTATGTATATTGGTCCCCAGGGAATTGTCCACGGTACAACAATTACGGTTTTAAACGCATTGAGAAAACTTAGTTCTGAAAAAGACTTTGCAGCGGGGAAACTTTTTGTGACCTCAGGTCTTGGTGGCATGAGTGGAGCTCAGCCAAAAGCCGGTGTGATTGCTGGCTGTATTACAGTTGTGGCAGAAATTAATCCCAAGGCCGTTCATACACGGCACTCGCAAGGTTGGGTGGACGAAGTGTATACCAATCTTGACAAGCTAGTTGTTCGCATCACCAAGGCAAAAGAAAACAAAGAAGCTATTTCTCTTGCATATCTTGGTAATATAGTAGATCTATGGGAAAAATTTATCCAAGAAAAGATCAAAGTCGATATAGGTTCTGATCAAACATCCTTACATAACCCATGGGCCGGTGGATATTATCCAGTAGATCTTGACTTTGAATTAGCAAATCAAATGATGGCCACAGAACCAAAAAAGTTTAAACTGCTAGTTCAAAAAACCTTACAACGACACGTTCTGGCCATAAATAAATTATCTCAGCAAGGAATGTATTTTTTTGATTATGGAAATGCATTTTTGTTAGAAGCATCCAGGGCTAATGCCGATATTATGAATGAACAAGGAGAGTTTAAGTATCCAAGTTATATACAAGATATAATGGGACCAATGTGTTTTGACTATGGTTTTGGACCTTTTAGGTGGGTGTGTTCATCTAATGATGAAGTCGATCTCGCTTTAACAGATGAGATTGCAAAATCTGTTTTAGAAAAACTCATGCAAGAAAGCCCAACTGAAATTAAACAACAGATGCAAGATAATATTACTTGGATTTCTGGGGCTCAAGAAAACAAACTTGTTGTTGGCAGCCAGGCCAGAATATTATATGCCGATGCTGATGGAAGAACTCAAATAGCACTTGCATTCAATAAGGCCATTCGAGAAGGCAAAATTAAAGCTCCTATTGTGCTAGGTCGTGATCACCATGATGTCTCTGGAACGGATTCTCCTTACCGTGAAACTTCTAATATTTATGATGGGTCTCAGTTTACTGCGGATATGGCCGTGCAAAATTTTGTGGGTGATTCATTTCGTGGTGCTACTTGGGTTTCTTTACATAATGGTGGAGGAGTAGGCTGGGGTGAAGTCATTAACGGTGGTTTTGGAATGGTATTAGATGGAAGTGAGGATTGCGATCGCAAAATAAAGTCTATGCTTTTTTGGGATGTAAATAATGGAATCAATCGCAGGTCTTGGGCCAGAAATGAAGGGGCCATATTTGCTATTAAACGCGCCATGGAAAAAGAGCCACTGTTGAAAGTGACTCTGCCTAATCTTGTGAATGATAGTCTTTTATAATTAAGTTTTTTAAAAAATACGGCTAAAGCACAGACTTCAAAATAGAGCCTGAATTTTCTTCAACTTCTTTATGCAAAGAATTTCCATGGGAATCCATGGTTATAACAACTGGAAAATCCTCCACAGTTAATTCCCAAATGGCTTCAGGGCTGCCAAGGTCTTTCCAGTAAACATTATCGACACTGCTAATTTTTTCGGCTAAAACTTGTGCTGCTCCACCGATAGCATGCATATAAACACAACCATAATCTTTACATCCTTGTAGGGTTTTTGGTCCCATGCC
>JABJPQ010000561.1 GCA_018663815.1 Halobacteriovoraceae bacterium
TGTTCAGACGACTCCAATCGTAAATACCTCAGCTGATGCTGTTAATGATGACCAAAAAGATGAAGTAGCAGTTGTTGTTAAAACTGAAAAAGCTAAACCAACCAAAATTGTAAACACATCAACTGATGCTGTGGATGATGACCAAAAAGATGAAGTAGCAGTTGTTGCCAAAGCTGTAAAAGTTAAACCAACAAAAATTGTAAACACATCAACTGATGCTGTGGATGATGACCAGGTAGAACAAGAATTAGATATTACAGGGATGAACTCAGTTCAAATTGCAAAGGCTCTCAGTGTTAGTCTCGATGGTTCCAACCCAGACGTGCTAGCAGATAAAAAAATAGACATCACTGGGATGAACTCAGTTCAAATTGCAAAAGCTCTCGGTGTTAGCCTAGATGGTTTTAGCCCAGACGTTAAGGCCATAGCTGCCCTAAAAGAAGCAAAAGAAATTACAGAAACCGAAACAACAAGTCTTGACTCAATTGAGATCTCAGATCTTATCAGCGAAATAGACTCTATATCAAAGAACTTAGATACTTTAGTGGATCAAACAAATGAGGATGAAAAAGATATTCTAGCCGCAAAACTTAAAGAATCTTTAACTGAACTTGCTGAGATGAAAACATCACTCACCAAAAAAGAAGAGCAGATGCAGGCTTCAGATATCGCTCATCAAGAAAAGCTAAACCAACAAAAAGATTACTATCAATCTTTAATTGTGCAAAAAAATAACATTGCTTGTCAGCAAAGAAACGAAATTGAAGATATGAAAAAAATGCTTAGCCAACAGTTCAATTATATGAATCAGGCAACATACCAGTTAAGGTTAATGACAGATATGATGAGCAGAATGTCTTCCCCTGATCCATTTTATATGCCTAGACTCGATAGAGGTTTTTTGAACAGCGCTTATTATGGTAATGGTTATGGTCAACAGAGCTATAATAATATTCATTCAATGGATCGTTATACGAGACCAGGAGCTGGCATGCCATCAGTTACAAATAACTACTATGGCCATACTGAGCCACAAGCTCCATATAGACAGCCAAGTTATTCACCTCAATACCGAGCTGGGAATCAAGGATATGAGTACTTTAACCCTAATTATCAAATGCAACCGCAAATGAACGGGCAGATGAATAATCAACAAATACCACCATATGCTCACAATTTTGGAGCAAAGTTTCTGCCTCAGATGTCAAATGGGCCTCGGAACTTTTCGCAAATGGATGCGCAAAGTAGTGCTGGCTTTAATTCCCTGAGATTGGGCGCTAGCCCTGCAGGCTATACTGCTCCTTATATGGGTGGTAACCACTAGTTTAGTATTGTCTTTAAAATTAGTTTAAGATACGATTTGCCCCTACACCAAGGGGCATTTATGTTTAAAATCTTCATCCTATTTTTATCCATCTCAGCATTTGCACAAGAAAATCTCACTCCGATACAAGACCTTGGTAAGAAGCTCTTTTTTGATCCTCTCCTATCCGGATCAAACATGATGTCTTGCTCTAGTTGTCATAATCCATCTTTAGGCTGGTCAGATGGACTTCCCTTGGCCGTAGGTCATGGCCATAAAATTCTAAATAGAAGAACCCCAACGATTATAAACGCTGACCTACAAGAGTTTTTCTTTTGGGATGGCCGGGCAAACTCATTAGAGGAACAGGCCCTTGGACCAATTCAATCTCCCTCAGAAATGAATCAAAACATTGATGAACTTGAAAAGGAGCTCTCTGATATCTCAGGTTATGTTGAACTTTTTAAAAATGTGTTTAACCAAAGTAAAATAACTATTTCGAATATAACAAAAGCAATTGCTAGTTATGAGCGCACTATTACTGCGGGCGAAACTCCTTACAAGAGATATTTGCAAGGTGATGATACTGCAATCTCTGATTCGGCCATTCGTGGTTTTAGAATGTTCCAAGGGCATAAAGCAAAGTGTTTTCATTGCCATAACAATGACAATTTAAGTGATGGTCAATTTTGGGATATTGGTTTAAACGACAATGACCTGGGACTTGGGGCACTAAGCGAGAATTCTCAAAATACATCCACCCATCACAGATTTAAAACACCAACTTTGTGGGGAATTGCAGACAGATCTCCGTATATGCATAATGGAAATTACAAAACTCTACGTGAAGTCGTTGAACACTATAATAAAGGTGGTAACCTTATTGGAGCAAGAGGAGAATATATTCGAAGAGCGACTATGCCTCATTTTATTCGCCCTCTCAATCTATCAGAGCAAGATAAAACAGACCTGGTAAATTTTTTGAAAACATTATCTTTTACTCCTCAGCAGGTTATTTTTCCAAAGCTTCCTAGAAACTAAAGTTTTGAATCCTGGCTAAGTAGTTTAAATTACGAATAATGCTCAACTGTATCAGTCGGTTAAAAACAAAAACAGGCAAAATTTTCCTAATCTTTTCCTCCCCTCGTACGAAATGTAATTAACGGATGAAGAACTCGTCCAAGGGGTAATTATGAGAAACGAGCTTAATAAGAATTTGAAGGCTAAATTACTGATTAAAAAATGCCATATGTGTGGCCAGTTAATTGAGTCTTCCACTGAACAAGAAAAATGTGTTTGCTGCGGAAAATCATTTCTTCCGTTAAACTATTTTGAAAAAATTCATGATCACAAAGACCTAAAATTTAAGGACTTGTTTTCTGAATCCCACGAATTACATGAAGATGAACTAGTGAAAGGCCTATACGTTATTTGGTAAAGCACCATTTAAGATAACTAATGTCAGCTCATAGGCGTTATGCTAAGTTGAGCTATGGAAACAAGCTTACAGATAGAACAATCAAAACTTCACCACGTCGTCGAAAAAATTCTACTTCGACGAAATATTACTCCAGACCTTTGGCCAGATTTTTTTTCATGGAATTTAAGGGACCTTCCAGACCTTACCCAGTTAAAAGATATTGAAAAAGCAGCAAATAGAATCATTCTTGGAATTGAAAAAAAAGAAACGATTGCGATTTATGGCGATTATGATGTGGACGGTACAACCAGTTGTGCACTATTTTATGAGTTTTTCCAATTATTAGATATTAACGTACAGCTTTTTCAGCCTAGTCGTTTTGTAGAAGGTTATGGGATTCACCCAAGCTCAGTTGATAATGCTATTGAAAAAAAAGTGACACTTCTTATCAGTGTTGATTGTGGCATAACCAATTGCGAAACAGCTGACTATGCTAAAGAAAAAAATGTTGATCTCATTATTACCGATCATCATAAAGATATTTGTGAAAATATGCCAAACGCCTATGCCGTGGTAAATCCAAATAGAAGAGACGAACCAAGCGATTCTCCTTTAACCGCACTTGCTGGGGTTGGAGTTGCTTTTGCTATCTGTTTACAAATAAAAAAACTATTAGAAGCCAAAGGTAAAACTGTTCCTAGTATTTACCCTCTCCTTCAGCACGTTGCGATCGGAACGATTTGTGACATGGCCAAACTAAACTTTATGAACTTAAAGCTTACACGGCATGGTTTAAAGCAAATTATTTGTACTACTTACTCAGGTGTTGCGTGCTTTTTCAACGATGAGGATAGAAAAACAAAATTCATTGGCTCAGAAAAGATATCATTTTATGTCGGTCCTTTAATAAATTCAAAAGGTCGATTAGACCACCCAGAAAAAGCCTTAAATCTATTGATTGCAAAAAATCATAAAGAGGCATTTGAAAACTACTCTCACCTTGAGCTTTCAAATAGAGAAAGAAAAATTATTCAAGCTAAAGTATTTGATGAGGCTAAGCAACAAGTCATTAAAAATTTAAAAAACTCTCACCCTCTCATAAATATTGTCTACTCCCCAGATTGGCATCAAGGAGTCATTGGTATTGTCGCAAGTAAACTCGTCGAAACATTTGAGGTTCCGGCCATCGTTTTTTGTGATTCAGAAGATAAAGGTTTGATTAAAGCAAGTTGTAGAAGTGCAGGTGAACTTGATTTATTTTCGGCGCTAAACTCTTGTGAGGATCTCTTTCTTAAGTTTGGTGGCCACAAAGCTGCAGCTGGTTTATCGATGAAAAAAGAGAATCTAAATGCCGTTAAACAAAGATTACATGATCACCTAAGTGAAATACCAGAGATTGAAAGAACAGTACAAAATAAATTTGATATTGAGATTTCATTTAATGATATTAATAAACAACTTGTCACTGAGTTAGAATCAATGGAGCCGTTTGGGATGGGTAATAACCGACCAGTGTTCCGAATGAAAGATTGTATCATTGACTCCTTTACAATTCTCAAAGATATCCACGTCAAATGGACATTTGTACATAAAAATAATCCAAAAATAAAGATTGGCGGAATCAGCTTTAGTTTTATAGGCAAATGGAA
>JABJPQ010000562.1 GCA_018663815.1 Halobacteriovoraceae bacterium
CATACTTCTCCAAAAGGATTTTGGTGACATTAAAATGCAGAATGCAGATACATTGTAAAGGGGAACACAATGAAGAATTTATTATTAGTTACAGCTTTATCTTTAATTACTGTCACAGGTGCACTTGCAAAAGATAAAAAATTTAATCGAACCGGTAGTGTTATTTTAGATAACTTTGATCAAAGAGATGCATATTATGATAGGTACATATCAAATAGGCAGCAGCAAAAAATTAGGATTCATCTTGGTGAGCATTATAGGGGGTTTAATGTTTTAAAACTTAAACAGCTAGCCAAACAACAACACCCAAGTCTAAATCTACAGCAAATGAAACTAAGTTCGGTGAAATTTGTAGCCAAATCAAAGCGTGGAATGGGGCAGGCAACTTTACTTGTTGGCCAAAATTTTGGATTAAGTGAAACAATTGGTGGAAACCGACAAGAATTCCATGTCGAGGCTCCCTACACATACGACAGGGTTAGGCTTTCATCAAATGGCATGAACTCGCAAGGAAAATGGCAAATTGAACTACAAGGTAATATCAAAGTTAAAAAGGTCGTTTTAATAGTTGAGCAAAAAAGAACCCATTCAAGAATTCAAACTTTAAGAATTCCTATGTATGGACAACAATATAGAGGTTTTAATGTATTAAAAATCAAACAACTAATTAAACAACAAAACCCGCGTATGAATTTGCAACAAATGAAGATTCAATCAATCACACTTATGGCCAAATCTAAACAAGGTAGAGGTGAGGCAACAATGATCATTGGACAATCTGCTGGTTACCCGGAAGTAGTAGGTGGTCAACCAAGAGCTTTTAATTCACAAGCACCAAGAAGTTATAAGAGTGTTTTACTTCAAAATCCTTCTTACAGTTCACAAGGCAAGTGGCAAGTAGAATTACAAGGAAATATTAAAGTAAAAACAATTATTGTTCACTTGAAGAAAAAAGGAAGTGGACCAGTAATGAGAACACCAACAAACCCTAGAAATCCTCGTCGAGGAACAAGACGCGGACGATCTGTTACAAGAAGAGTTGTTAGAGTTCTAGACGCATAATTAGCCCCCTGGAGAGAGGAATAATATTTGAGAGAGAAGAAAATGGCCCGACTAATGTCGGGCTTTTTTTTGTAAAAACAGCGAGATACAATAGTTATTTAAGTTTTCATCACAGCTTGCCGATAAATAAACAGTAATCATTAAGGGAGTTTATCGTGAGTTTTTCTAATAAAAATGACAAGAAAAAATTTGTATTTCATAAGGGAAGCTATAAGAGTCAATGTGCTTATATGTTGATGCTTATCCGGGGTAAAGACCCAAAGAAGTGGCTTCAGTTTAAACAAGAATTTGGAAACCTATCCGATGAGGATTCTTTTATTTTTTATGAAAAGTTGGTCGCATTTTACAAGGGTGAGAAACTTCCTGAAAATAATGTCGTTGAATTAAAACCAACCCGGCCCATTGTTAAGAACAAAGAAAATAAAGAAGATCTTAAAGGTAATGAAGAGAAGAAAAAATCAACAAAGAATGTTGCTAAAAAAATAACGGCAAAAAAGATTGTTAAGAAAAGTGTTGCTAAGAAAGGATCTAAGAAGAAGGTTGTAAAAAAAGTAGCTAAGAAGCCGACTAAGAAAGTTGTTAAGAAAAAGGTCGCAAAGAAAATAACGAAGAAAGTAACAAAGAAAAAAGTTGCTAAAAAGTTAACTAGCAAAAAGGCTACTAAACCTAAAGCGAGTAAGAAGCTTGCAAAGAAGAAGGTTAGTAAAAAAGTAACCAAGAAGAAAGTAGCCAAAAAAATAGCTAAAAAGCCAATAAAAAGGCAGATATCCAAAAAAGCGGCATAGACTCATTGTCTTAGCGTATAAGTTCACGTACGATCTACTCTATGAGCAAATGTCGATACTGTAATAAAGAAATTACCTGGCTTAAAGAAGGCCGTAAAAATGTCCCTGTTGAATCTGATGGAGCAAAGCATGATTGTGAGAACTTCAAAAGTGCTCGTAATTCATATTGTGCTATTGAGCCTAGTGAGTTAGATCCTGATATCCTCAAGCAATATCAGGAAAATATGGATAATGCTTTAAAAACTAAAAAGTAGATTTATCCCTAAGAAGCACTATCTTCCTAGGATTTAATCTTATTTTCTATAATTCTACAAAGCATCCTTAACCAATTGAGACGCTCTTTTACCATCAAACATTCCTTTAATTTGTGGTGATAATTCTTTCATAATAGCGCCCATATTTGGTGTATCAAGCTTAGTTTTAATGTCATTAATTATCTTAACAACTTCTTGCTCCTCCATTTGAGTGGGTAAGAATTCACTAAGAATTTTTACTTCGGCCGTTATTTCTGTGTGTTGATCACTACCAGTAGGATATAAGGCCAATGAATCCTTCGTTTTTTTAGCATAAGAGATAATTATATCTAACTCGTTTGTGGGTTTGGTCGAAGTATCATTTTCTATAAACAACTTTTTAAGATATCTAACTACGTTTAGGCGTGTTTTATCTCGAGCTTTCATGGCCAATTTAATCTCTTCATTAATTTTTTCTTTTAAATCCATTATTTCTTCCTTTGCTGCTTTGCGCATAGTTCGTTCTGACATCTGTTTATGGTCAAATTGATCCAGTTACTTTTAGGCACCTATAATACTGTAGTATTTTCGAACACTTAAGTGTCTAAAAACTTGGCACACTTCATGCAACTAATGTTTGTAAGTTGATTGA
>JABJPQ010000441.1 GCA_018663815.1 Halobacteriovoraceae bacterium
ACTTCGAGTATAGAACTCTTTCACAGTTCATTGTATGTTACTTAAATATCATGAAAACACTTTTGTAAAGTATTGAAAATTTAGGTTGCTGACTAAAAGTTAATACCTTTTTGTCAGTTTTACATCGACTATGTTTTCAAATTTATTCATCCTGTACACTAAGACATACAATTTAAACACAACGGTTGAATTTAAACCATTAGTCAAATAAACAAGGAGAAACTTGAAATGTTGAATCAATCTTTAGCCGTTCTTTTAATATTTTTGCCAGCACTTGCTATTTCATCAAATGACGATGGCTTTAGGAATATTGAAGTAAACCTATCTTACGATAAAAAAACAGTGAATAGCGACAATTCCGTTACATTTACAAATCCAATGCATAGCAATGAAAATCACTTGATGCCCTTGAGCTCTTTTAGTGCAAGTGATCTTTGTCAAAGGCTAGATTTTGATGGAGAAGTTCTAGAATCTCATACAAGGAAAAAGTTAGAAGCATGGAAGTGGTTCCTTGATTTATATATAACTGATGAGTATCAAAGAGCTAACGGAAGAGACAATTATTCTCTGACCTCTTTTACTTGTTACAATAAAGAGGACTATGAGCTTAGCTTTACCTTTGAATCCAAAGAAGACGTACGCAAAGGCATCGTTGTATACAAAAACCCTAGAATGACATTAGGACCATTTATTCATCTTCAATACAGCGCTGATGGAGATGTTCTTTGTCGCGACCTTGGTCATCAAAAAACTTTTCTCTATAGAATCTACTCCAGAACAAACGACATCACAGCTGGTATGTATGTGAACACGAAAGAATACTTTGTAAACAAAACTAAATTTTTCGGAATAAATGCGGGCAATAAACCTGGTAAACATATTACAACAGAAATTGCATGTATACGTAATGGTTTCTTGTTTGAAAAAGAAGAAAAGGTAAAGCTAAGACATGAGATCTTGGGTGATGGATCACAAACCCAAGTTGATGGTGATGAATCACAGGGCAACCAATAAATGTCTATATATAAAGGTGGCCCCCTATCTTGTTGATAGGATATTGAACAACCTAAGATAAAATACAAATCACTAATATCAAGGCTAGCAATAAAACGCTGGCCTTTCAATTTTGACATAAAGACTTTTTCTCAGTTGCTTTAACTTTCAAAGAAGACTTTAAAAATGTAGAGGAATAATTGGCACTCTTGCCGAATTATTTAGCCTTAATATATCTCAAAATCAAATAACATGCTCTGTTTGCACATATCAATCCTTAGTCGACTACTTTTGGTTGTGAGTTATTTTGGCTAAAATCATCCCCCTCAAGCGACAACTTCCCAGTCATACTCCACCTTCCCTATATGACTGAAAATGTTACATGAAGCGCAGATTAATACTGCACTGCGCCATTCCTTTACTAGTGTGCTCACTAACTTAAAGAATTTACAAACAACGGCTACATTAAAACATTAGTCTCATGAGCAAGATTAATAAACTAGGAGTTATATGAAAACATTACTAATACCAATAGCGATCTTACTAAGCTTTCAAGCTTATGGCTCAGAATCACTTCTTAAGGGTGTCATTTCATGTTATGGCGATAAAGAGTTATTCATTTTACCAATAAAATCTGAAGCTAACTCTGTATCCATATATTACGACAGTGGAGCAGCATACCAACCATTAGTACAAGACATTGAGATGACTAACACAAGTAAGTTTGAAGCTGTAACACATAATTCTTATGAAGATACAGGTGTATATTTGAAAATTAATTTGAAAACAAATAAGTGTATTTCACGAGTTGATAGAAGGTGGCTAAAGCCTGTAATTAAAAACGTAAGCAAAAAATATCATAATTCTATTGTTCAAGATTTTGAGAATCCAGAAGGTGAACTGAGTTCATTATATCGAAGGGCAAATTTTGACCAAAACGACAAGAATTCAAAAACGAAGGTAAACAAAAGTGACTGCTCAATAGATGTAAACCTAAGTTCAACTTTTTACAAAAGACCTACGAAGAAAATCATTAAAAAAGAACTTAAAAGTAAAGGTTTTACAAATATAAACTTTAACAAACTTCCGATGAATGGGAGCTCAAGTTCTTTTGTTGAACAGAAGATGATTTACGCTGAAACAAATGTCTTGCAAATAAGAGGACGTTGTAGTCGTGTGAAATGGTCATCGAAGACTAGAACTTGCACTAGTGAGAGTAATTTTAAGAAGCTCGGTAAAATTAATCTAGAAGAAAAAACAGTTGAAGTTTATCAAGGAGAAGGTTTTCCTCATGTTGAATTTGAAAGAAGAAACCAAAAATGGATTAGGAAAAATCCGTTCTCTAGAAAAGAAGTAGTAGTGAATGTCTTGGCAGATATACAGAACTGTACTCACGGAGATTTAGACAATTAACAGAAACGGGTAGTTCTTCGTTTTTAAAAAAAACAAGGAGTTAAAAAATAGAAATTAAGCATGAGGATTTAGCTTGAATTATTATTTGAA
>JABJPQ010000383.1 GCA_018663815.1 Halobacteriovoraceae bacterium
ACTTCGAGTATAGAACTCTTTCACAGTTCATTGTATGTTACTTAAATATCATGAAAACACTTTTGTAAAGTATTGAAAATTTAGGTTGCTGACTAAAAGTTAATACCTTTTTGTCAGTTTTACATCGACTATGTTTTCAAACTTATTCATCCTGTACACTAAGACAAACAATTAAAATACAACGATTGAATTTAAACCATTACCCAGATGAATAAGGACTGATAATGACAGCGATATTAATAGGATTCATATTTGTGGTAATATCATTTCCATCTTTAGCTGTTGTCAAAAAGAGTAATCTTGAAAATAATATAAACTATCAACCCTGTAATAATTCATTTTCTTCCTATAGCGTATTTGGAAGGTATCACAAATCAGAAGGCTATATAGAGCTTACTTCTGATAATAAGATCGTCCCTAAGAAAAATATTGAGATAATTAAGAGTAATGACACTGATAATGGAACAAAGGCATTAACTGTTCGCTATGTAGGACAAAGTAGATACCGAAAGTTTATTATATATAAAAATGATAATGGATACATAAGTAAAATCACTGAGATAGGCTACCATCTAGGTGAAACTAGAAAACCTAATTTATATCATCATTTTTATTTCAGTCATGAGAACAGTCAATGCCAACTACAGGCTGTAACGTCAGAGGTTTTAGCTAAAAACGAAATCGACTTAGAGTTTGAACTTGAGGCAGAGAAAAAAATTGATTTAATTGTGAAGTCATATGCTAAAGAGATTAATTATTGTTATGAAAATGATGAAACTTGCTCTGATGCATTCAATTCTATTTACCAAGGTTTTAAGAGAGTTAAACAGGAGCTAATTGAAAGGTACAGTAACGATCGAAACTTTATGATCTTTCAACTTTCAGAAGATGAGTTGCATAGTACTTATTTTGAATCTATTGATCAGTTCTTAGAGCAGTATATCCAAGCTTATGAGTCTTTTGAATTAATTAGGAATCGCTTTGCTCATCCTTACTTTACTCTACTTTATAAGGTGTATGGAAAGGCAGGCAGTAATAGGGTAAGAATTCAAGATTGGTATTAAGGACTTAAAGCTAGAAAAAGAGAAAGAACAAAATTACTCTTGAAATCTCGTTTTTTGAGTAAATAATTTTAACACAAAGAATTTATAAACAAGGTTTGATTAAAAACCATTAGATTAACAAAAAGGATATAAGATGAAAATTGTATTAATTTTATTTACAATATTAACTCCATTGCTTTCGTATTCACATGATAGTGAACTTGACTCAAGGGGATGCCATGAATATGAGTCTGCAAAAGAAGCAATAAATATTTCGCAGGAATGTGAATCGTTAAAATCTCGTATCGGAGATGAACTAACTAGCGAGAAAGGTCTTGAGCTGTACGAGCTATGTTTTAAAATGAAAAGCTTAGGTAGGTCACTTAAACAATATGAAAGTAGTAATAACATTGAGATTAAAACAGAACACTGTCACTAGAATAAATTCTACCCAATACTCACAAGGTTAGCATTGATGTTAGCCTTTGTTTATTCTATAATCTTCAATCCAGGCTATAAATATTCAGTTATAGAATTAATGGAATGAACCCACCCCCTTTGAAAAGGGGCACGTGAAATGCGAAAATTGTTATACGACTTAATTAACAATTTATTTTCTCAAGGAGTGAGTTCATGAAAGAATTATCTACAATTGGAATTGATTTAGCAAAAACGATTTTCTATGTTCACGGAGCAGATCAATCAGGAAAGAAACTTTTTAATAAGAAGTTACTAAGGAATCAAGTCCTTGAGTTTTTTGTTAATTTAAAACCTTGTCTCGTGGGAATGGAAGCTGGCGGAGCGACTCATTACTGGGCAAGAGAGATTCAAAAATTGGGTCATGAAGTTAAAATCATGGCACCTCAATTTGTAAAACCATATATTAAATCTAATAAAACAGATTCAAATGATGCCGAAGGAATTTGTGAAGCAGTCACTCGTCCATCAATGAGGTTTGTGAGCTTTAAAACAATTGCTCAACAAGATATTCAATCAGTTCATAGGATTAGAGAGAGGCTGGTAAAGTCAAGGACAGCACTTGCTTGTGAGATTAGAGGGCTTTTAAGTGAATATGGAATTGTTCTCCCAAAAGGTATTCGTGAAATTAAGAAAAGACTTCCTGACATTTTGGCAGATGACGAAAACAATTTAACTAGTTTTACTCGAGAGCTGATCCAAGACTTACTTACGGAACTATTAGAGAAGAATAAAAGTGTTCTCAGGTATGATAAATACATTCTTCGCATTCACAAAGAAAATCCAATTGCTCAAAGACTTACAACAATTCCAGGAATTGGAGAATTAACAGCGACAGCAATAGTTGCCAATGTTGGAGACCCTAGACAGTTTAAAAATGGAAGAGAGTTTGCAGCTTATTTAGGTCTTGTACCAAAGCAAAGATCAAGTGGAGGCAAACATAACTTACTTGGAATTAGTAAACGTGGAGATAAATATATTAGAACAATGCTGGTCCATGGAGCAAGGGTAATGGTTGCTTTTAATGATCGATATACAGACCGTATACCAAAGAGAACTAAGTGGATTAGTGGAGTCCGAGAGCGAAGAGGTTTTTGTAAAGCAGCAGTTGCAGTAGCAAATAAGAATGCAAGAATAGCATGGTCTTTAATGATGAAAGATGAAGACTATAATGCTGCAATTTAATTTAATTTAATTTTTTAGCTCAAGTAGTTTGAGTTAATTATAAATATCAAGAATAGCGAGGAGAATTAAAGTTTGATGGCAAAATAGGTAAGACCTGATGATTTATAAAACTATAGATTGCCAAGGCACATAGATGCCGTAGATTTGGTTAGTATAGATCATCGCTGATTCCATCGGGGCCCGGAAGAAATAAGATATTCTTCCAATTTGAGGCCGGATACATGGCTGCATCTTATTTATTTGTAAAAACTTTAATAATACCCTTGCATTTTAGGGTGGGTTCATACATGGCATTATTTTAAAAACTTGGTACTCCCAAGGGACGTCATATTGAACTTTCCTCCTCCAACATCCTAGCTTTGATATAAATAAAATCAGGAACTTATTGAAAAGTACTAAGCAACCACTTATGAGTATTTCTCGTTCTGCCATTAAAATGTCGGAAAATGGCAGAATACTTATGTTATCGCTAGTTGATAGTGTTATCGCTATGTGATAATATGCCCAAATGATTAAGAGCGTTGGAAATAAAATTGCAGAAGATTTATATAACGACAAAAAATCCAAGGCCTTAAGTAA
>JABJPQ010000550.1 GCA_018663815.1 Halobacteriovoraceae bacterium
AGTTAAAGCCACACTGAGAACAAAAATGCCTTGTTAAAGAATTATGCAGACTTCCCAGCAACTTTTGTGTTTGGTCAAGCGCCAACTTATCATTGCCCGTCTCAATCAAAAGCTTAATGTATTCAATCTTTAAAACATCACTATTATTATCGTACAAAGACATCCACTCATCCAATAATTTAAAAGCCCTATCTGCTTGAGAATGACTTTTCAACAATCTAATTTGGGCTAATACAACTGAGGCAGAGTCCTTTAACTCAGCATCATCAAGAGTTAAAAAGTATTTTTTTAATTCCTCTAGTTTTAGTTTGTATCCTTTCTCATCTATTAAATTATCACTTTCATCCAAAGAGACAAATATAAAAGACGTATACATAGGGTGTTCTTTTAGAAGTTCAATCAATAATGCACAAGCATCTTCTACTTTTCCCTGAATAAGGTACAATTTTAACCTTAATATTTTTGCTGATACAGATGGTGCAAATCGAAATGCATCATCAAGGTCCTCTGCACATGCCTTATAATCTGATCCCTCAAAGTGATATTTCGCTTTCTCAACCAAGATATGAGAGATTGTCTCTGATTGATTCGCTTGCCCAACCTTTGAGAGCATAATTCTATAGTTATATGCTTGATCCCAATCCCCAATATCTTCATAAATTCGACACAAGGATCTAATGACTTCATCTTGATCTCGATTAATTTTTAATACATCTTTATACGTCTCTATCGCCTTATCAAGAAACCCACCTTTATCAAAGTCAATAGCAAGTTCTTTCAAGGCCCTTAACCTTGTCGATTCGTTAATATTTTCCCTCGCAATAAGAGATCGATGAATACTAATTGCTTTATCAATCTCACCATTACTTCTAAATAGTCCCCCTAACGCAAAATAGGTCTCAATTGTTTCTCGGTTTAAATCAACCGCATTGAGAAACTCTTTAATGGCCAAATCTTTATTTCCTGAAATTAAATACTGTGTAGCATTTAAAAATATTTTTGATTGAGCTTCAAAAATACTATCCCTATATTTTTTAGAGAGTTTTACTCCATGCTCCTTCTCTATAATATAGTGATAGATAAAAACAAGAGTGATCAGAATCGCAATAACAGCGAGTAAGTGTTCTTTAATAAATGTAAATATAACAATAAAATCCAATTTCTTTCTTCTCTACTTATAAAGTAATAACGGTGCTCTCTCATTTTTTAAAAAGAGGTTTAAGTTTTTTGCAGACTCTTCAAGTCCACCTAAAACATCGGCAAATCGAAAATCTTTTTTCAATTTTATAAATTTAAAACTAAATTTTTCTTTAATCTTTAATTCAGCATGAATTCGTCGACCTGCTTCCCATAGACCTGCAATATCATCAACAAGTCCTAAATCTTTAGCTCCTTGTCCTGAAAAAATTTGGCCTTGAGCATACTTACGAAGTCCTTCTAACCCATCCACGATGCTTTTTTCTCGGACTTTATAGATATCCATAATGAACTGCTCATGCACATTTTCAGTCATCTCTGTCAAAAGTAATCTCTCCTCACTTGTCATACTTCGAGCTGTATTACCAATATCCTTATACTTTCCAGCTTTAATAACTTCTGATTTCACCTTGGCCCACTTGTAGACATCAGCAAAGTTCATAAAATTCATAATAACTCCAATAGACCCTGTCATGGCCCCAGCATTACTATAAATTTTTCTACAGGCAGCTCCAATATAATAGCCTCCTGAGGCTGCCACAGTGCCAAAGCTGGCATAAACAGGTTTCTTTTTATCAATTCTTCTTATTTCTTCATAGATCTCTTGCGTGGGTCCAACAGCACCACCAGGAGAATTAACCCTAACAATAATGGCCTTAATTTTTTTATCCTTCTCTGCTAGCAATAACTTTCTGACTGTTTTTCGAGAATCCATGATAATCCCCTCAACTTCTACAACCGCAATTGGTCCTGATTTACCAGACATAGTCTCGGTTAAATGATCTCCACCCTGCAAACTAGACACGGTATAAAATGCAAAAATTAAAAACACGATAAATAAAACAGTTATTAAAATAAAAATACCTACAATTCCTTTTGATCGCTCAGCTGACACTTTTAATCTCCTATGGTCTATATACTCATTTTTTAAATACTTGAGATTATTATAGTCATTCTATTCTAAAAAAGAAATAAAGTTTCAAAACAAACTGTTTTAATCAGTTATAAACCAAAGATAAAATGCTCAAGTCGCTACAAATTGAGCCGATAAACCTTAGGAGAAGGACGATCGAAAATAACAATGGGGAGTTTTATGAAATGGATATTTTTAATTGCAATTTTAGCATCATCAGCTCTATATGCTGAAGTAATTAACTCAAATGAACAATCCTTAGCAGATGACTTAGGGTTTAAGTTGTCTGACGATAATGTGAGTAAGCGAAAGATTGCAAGTGATCGAGATGAAAAAAACACGACCAAAACCAATGACTCCGAAGAAGTTGATCAACAACGTGATATTGCATCTGAAGTTAATCAGCAGGAACAAAAAGTTCAATTTTGGAAATACTGACTTATTGTGAAAAATGCTCTCTTTAACAGAATCAAATATTGTTTTAAAAATATCTTTTCTTCTCAGGATTCAAAGTACTACATTGTAACATCTCTTAAATTTTCATCAGTACCGATTCTAT
>JABJPQ010000563.1 GCA_018663815.1 Halobacteriovoraceae bacterium
AATCTTTTTATTCTCTAGGAAAACAACATAGTCTATATTGGATGTGATAAGTTTTAGTACCACCTCAAACGGAAGATCTTTACTAGAATATATTTTAAAGAGTAGTGCTAATCGATGCAATGACTCATGAGCAGAATTGGCATGAATCGTTGAGATAAAACCATTATGACCTGTATTCATTGCGAGTAAACTTGATTCGGCTTCTTTTCCTCTAATTTCCCCTAGAATAATTCGCTCTGGTGACATTCTTAGGCTATAGCTCAAGTAGTGATTCATGGATTTATTTTGGTTGTTAGGATCGCATAATAACCTTGTTGAGGTTGAACCATTACTCATGAGCTCCTGAGTATCTTCGATGATAATAATGTGTTCGTCTGGAGAAATCTGATTAATAAGAGTGTTTGTAAAGGTTGTTTTGCCACTGGCCGTAGCGCCAGCAATAAGAATATTTTTTTTCTCTTGAATGATTTTTTTGAATAGTTTGTTATTGGTGTTGTAGCTTTCCAGGGGGATAATGGTATTGTTTAAAATCCGAATAAATATTTTGCTTTGAGAGTTTGGAGTTGCTGAATAGTGGATCATGCTTACTCGAACTTTTACCCCTTGAATCTCACTGTAAAAGCTAGCAAAAGGTGTTGTGTAATTCCAATGAAGATTATTTTTTTGAGCTAGAATTTCACAAATCATAAGTAAGTCATCTTTTGTGAGATCGGTGTCTAAGGGGGATTCATTAACTGCATTTTTTATAACGATATGCGAAGGTGAGTGAATAAATATTTCTTCAATATTCAAAAGGGGAGGCAAAAAGCTCATACTATTAATTGTTAGATACCATTTTTTGAGCAAATTTCTAGAAAGGTTTAATTCGTCATCTTCTTCAATTTTCAAATCAAGTTCTTTTAAACTTAAAATTTTTCCTTTTTGAAGGTTCTTTTTAAAGAGAGACTTTGCTTCTTCTATTGGATTAAAATCAATCATTGAGTAACTTCCTTGAGTCTTGTATAGACAAGTATTTTTCTTTTGATAAATGTTTTGGTGGAACTCATAAAGAGGTGTCTTAATATAGGAATTGAATTTAAAACGGGGATACTAACCTCTTGTGACTCTTGGCTAGCAAGGTTGATTGAGTAGAGTAGATTAAAATTACCTTCACGAATGTATTGACTGGATTCACTTTTGGGTCCATTAATACCCGCTTGAGAGCCTTTTGTTAGTAATGACTTGTATGCTAAGAGTAAATTATGGTGAGTAAAGCTTAGTTTACCAGTAATTTTTAGTCCGATAAATTTCCATTCCATAATTTCACGATCTTCAGTTTTACTGCGAAATGGAATCTCACCTCCAATCTCAATATTGAATTTTTTATCTAAGACGGTATTAAGTTTTGGTGATGCAATAAGCTTCGCTTGGATATGATTATCTTTAAGGAGAATACTGTTTGTGTGTAAATTAATTTGTTTGTGTTGGATCAAATCTTGAAGTTCAGTCTCAAATTGATCAATACCTGAATTTTTAGATGATAAGTTATTTGATTCAACAGAGATAATGCGAAACTCTAACTCATAGTTATTAAATGCCTTCTTACTATTGATATTAATGAAGGAGACTTGGTAGGTCTTTTGGAACTTCTTTAAAGCATCAAGATGGGATGTTTTGGTTGAGTAGTTACATGTAATTTGAAGGCTGTTGACCGTACAAGAAATAAACTGGAAGTCATTTTTATACAAAGTCTTATAGATATTTGAAATAATTTCATTTTTTAGATTTTGATCTAATGATGCATTTAAAATTAAATTATTATATTTCATCTTTTCAAGTTTTCTTAGGAGTAAGTAGTTCTTGAGTTTTTTAACTTTTCCACTAACGTAGATGATATTCCCTGCAATCTTTATTTTTAAACTTGAATGTCTTAAAATTTGAGCAATCTCCATCTTCTTTAACTGCTCTTTTTTCGAGGTGATGTAAAAATGATAAATTGTCTTTTTACTGTTTTGACTCCAAATAACCAGATCGCTAAAACCTATTCCTTTACCTTTAACTAAGATTTTTTTCTTTTTAGGTAGGAATTTATATTTAAGAACTTCTTTATTACCGACAGAAAAGTTCTTTAATTTATCAGTACTTAGCTCGATTTGCTCTCCCTTAGCTAGGAATATATCCTCATTACTTATGCTAGCGAGGCTAACGGTTGGCGTCATAATTAGAAAGATTTTGACAATGAGTAGTATTCTCGATAAATATATCATCCTGAAATTACAGTTAATTAATAAACTTAAGGAAGTAGATATGTCTTCAAATACGACACAAACACGAACAAAAAGACGCATGAAAAAAAAGAAATCAGGTGCAAAAAGAAAGCATGCAAATGAAAACAAAGGTACAACACCTAAGTTTGCAATCCACCCTGATAAAGCATAATAAGTAC
>JABJPQ010000628.1 GCA_018663815.1 Halobacteriovoraceae bacterium
CCTTTGGACCACTCAGGCACCTCTCCCCATGTGATTTAGTTAGAATATATTCTTAAAATTTACGATCTTTGTCAATGCAAAGGTTTGAAATGACACTCCTTTTTATCACAAGGAGTGCCTATATATGAAAAATCTAAAAGAAGATTTTAGTCTATAAAGTGGTACTAGGCTTCGCGGATAACATATTTTTCTTTACCATCATCAACCATTTCCTTAAGTTCCTTACCTACTTTAAAAAAGGGAACTTTTTTTGGTTCAACGATAACAACTTTACCCGTCTTAGGATTTCTCCCTTCATAAGCTTTATAGTTTCTATTTGCAAATGAGCCAAAACCTCTGATTTCAATTCTTTCATCATCATAGAGTGATTGAATCATGCTATCAAAACAAATGTTTACCACTTTTTCTGATTGCTTTGGGGTTAAGTTAGCTTGTTTTTCGATGACTGCAATTAAATCCGCTTTAGTCATAAGTACTCTCCTTGCAAAAGTATTATAAGTTTTTGTTATCTGGCTTACTCATCGTCATAGATACCTAAAAACATTAGGAACAGAAATTATGGGCGATTTTTTTCCTAGTAAAGACATTTTCCTTTATAAGTTACTGAAATAACGTTAATGAGTATTTATTCAACTAATATAGTCTAAAATAGTTAAAAGTTAATAACTATTACCGATAAAGATAATGACTATGAAAAAGAGAAACTTATTCTACATTTTGATTATACTCTTTAGTATTAACTTAACTGGCTGTGAAGAGGATATTCCAAGAAACCGCCCCTACTTTGATACTACATTTGATGCCACAACTTCTGAGCCTGAGACGCCTGAGGTTATAGAAGAAAAATCCACCAGACCTGAGGGCGCAATCATTATTAAGCCAGATCACTGTGCCTGTGTGGCCGGAAAAGAAGTCAGTGTAGGAATCTGTAAAGCCTTTTGCGAAGAAAACTCAGACAGTACAAATACTAACAAGGTTCTCTACTTTAACATTGAGTTAACAACTGTAGTAACTGAGGGTAATTTAGAAGATTTACAAAACTACTGCTCCACCCAAGAGGGCGAAACTGATATTGCAAGCTGTAGTCTTGAGTTTAAAAATCAAGAGGGAGTCGTTGTTTCAACAATTCCAATGACCCTAAGTCCAGGTCAAACAAAATTTGAGATTGATATTGGTAATAGAAACATAAAAGATGATCATACTTATCGTTTTGCAATCGTAGAGAATGCTTCCGGAGCAAAGTCAACAACTGCTCAACTCAGACTTTCCTCTACTATCGTAGAAGATAAAATAGGTGGTCCTTTGGCCCTCATGCCAGTAAACCAGTATTCATGTTTATTTCGATCAACTATATTTGACCAACGAACAGGTGAACTCATTATTGAAGATGTAAATCGATTTCATTTTTATTTTATTCCAGAAACTCGTCCGGAGCCTTTGTCTCCATCATCTTTGGCCAAAGTAAATTGTTATGATATGCAAACTTACGGAAATACTCCAATTAGTAGCCCACTGCTTGAAGAGTCCACCGGCATTTTTACAGTGTGGAATCAGACAGACCCAAGATTTTTTGACCTAAATCCTATTGATCCAAATAATCTGAAACTCAAAATACACACTCTTATTGAGCAAGATATGGAACGGCAAGGAAGTACGACAACTGGTTCATTAGAACTTTTTTATCCTCTTAAGTGGCACAGCGGCTTTGATGATGGCGACACTGATGCAACTAATAGTGATACGAATATAGATATAAATGTTATTCAAAGTATTGTTGGTTATTATATGACTCCATTTTTGGATGACACAACCAATAGAGCATACTGTCCCAAACAAGAACATTATTATAGTAGTAGTCCGCTATTTAAGGCCATGCGAGAAGTTGTAGCTATCGATACAGAGGGTCTTTATGCAGCAAAACAAGATAATGTGTGTGACTTTATTCTGATAAAAGAATCTCTTCTCAAGAAAATTTGGTTTTATATTGAGGATAATCAACACATAAGCCCAACTGAATCAACTGTTGCCAATAAAAAAGTTCAATTTTACTGGCCAGCAGATACATCCTCTCCACATCTTAAAAAATCACATCAAAGAATTTACACAGTAACGGCGAGTTCAGATATTTCATGTGGCTCCACAACAGCTCCCGATAGTGGCCCACAAACTGGAAGTGGAATTAGAACATTATACCCAGCACATGATAAAAGAATTGGCTGTATCCCTGTTTTAAAAGATTAAGAAAACAAATTACGCATGACCACATCAATTGTCGGTTTCACTTCTTCTCTGAAAATGAAATAAGCAACTAATAGATTGGTAAAAGTAATGCCAAGCATGATCCCAAGTTTGATAAAAATACGCTTAAGCATACTTCCCTTTGAGTTTTTCATATTTAAGAAAAATCCCACCAGAAAAATAACAACAACAAATATCCCATATTTTTTAATCTTAGCGGGTTTATTTATAAGAGATAAAAAAGAGGGAAAAGCCTTCTTGTCTCGTACCACCTCACTAATAACAAGAGTTAACTTAGGACTTTTATCCAAAAATGCACCAACCTTGCTTCCTTTGGTACTACTTAGAAGTAATGACTTAACCTCGTCACTGCTCATTGATGAAAAAGGGTTCTTCTTAATCGCTTTAGCTAGTTCTTTTTTAAGTGTTTCATTGATCATCTTAGTCATGAAATTATCTGAAGCAGGTGAAGTATTTCCTGCAGTGAGTTTCACATTTGTGAGATTATCTAATGCTGTATTTTGTTCGGTTAAGCCTTCAGATGAAGTTTTATCTGAAACAGCTGCGGTTGGTTCTTCTTCTGTTTTCGGCTTATCCTTTAACTCTTGCAGTAAATTAGCATACTCTAACTTACTACCATACTTTTTAACAACATCAAGCTTTGCCCTCGTTTCTTCATCTAAGGTTTTTTCAAAGCTTGATTGAGAAAAACTAACTCCTGTAAAAAACAAAGTTAGTACAAAAATATATCTCATTAAACCTTGTTACCTAAGAGTTTATCAACAAATAAAATTGTAGGAGCCGCGACAAATATAGAAGAATATGTTCCAATAATAACACCTAAACAAATTGCAAAAAAGAAATCTGCAATCCCTGCTCCACCCATTAAAAACATTACCACCGCTACAAGAAAAGTCGTAAGTGAGGTTAAAATTGTTCTGGTTAAAGTTTCATTTAGAGCAACATTGATCTGGCCGCGTAAACCCTTTGTTGGTGATTTTTCTTCGTGTTCACGAACCCTGTCAAAAACGACAACTGTATCGTTTACTGAGTAACCAATAACGGCAAGTAACGCCCCAACAATTTGTAATGAGAATTCTTTATCTAATAGTATAAAAACTCCAATAATAATGAGTACATCATGCACAAGTGCTACAATAGCTCCCGGAGAATATTTATAATCAAATCGAAGAGCAATATAAACCATAATCATCAACAGTGCCCAGGCCATAGCTTGAAAGCCAGAAATTCTTAATTGTTCTCCTGCTTTTGGTCCAACAATATCAGTTTTTTGAATGACAGGCTCTTCGGCTACAAATGCAGTTGTTAACATTTTAGTAACTTGATCCGTCACTATGTTTAGATTCTTTTCATTTGAGCTGATTTTTATCAAGAACTCATTTGATCCATCATCTCCAATTGATTGAACCGAAGATGATTGAAAGTTTCCGTCCTTAAGAGCTGATCTTAGATCTACCAAATTAATTTCTTTACCAAATTTAACTTGAACCTCAGCCCCCCCACGAAAATCAACTCCGTAATTAAGACCTTTATTAAAAAATAAAAATGCTGATGCGAAGATCAACAAAGTTGAAACAACAACTGCAACTGGGAACTTGCCTACAAAATTAAAGTTATACTTAGTCATTATGATTCCTTATAAATTAAATACTAATTTTCTTTCCACGAGTTTTATCCATATAAAACTGAAATGCAATTTTACTTACAAAGTAAGCTGTATAAACAGTACAAATAATTCCGATGATTAATGTCACTGCAAACCCTCTAATTGGACCGGTACCAAAGTTAAGTAACATAAGCCCTGCAACCGCAGTTGTTAAGTTGGCATCTAAGATGGTCCAAAATGCTTTTGCAAATCCAGTCTCAATTGACTCTCTTGTTGGAGTTCCTGCTCGCAACTCTTCTTTTATTCTTTCATAAATAATGATATTGGCATCAACGGCCATACCAATAGTAAGAGCAATTCCTGCGATACCTGGCAATGTAAGTGTCGCCTCTAAGCCAACCAAACAAGCAAGGACAAATAAAACGTTTGCGAGTAAAACCTTAACCGCAATAATGCCTGAAACCTTGTAGTAAAAAAGTATAAAAAGAAGAACAAGAATACCACCGATGATACCTGCTTTCTTTGAACTTGCTATTGAATCAGCCCCTAAACTTGGTCCAACAATTCTTTGCTCTTGAAATTCAAGCTCAACTGGTAGTGCACCAGCTCTAAGTACAAGTGCAAGATCTCTTGCTTCTTGTAAAAGTGTATTATAGTCACCTTGTCCAAGTGTAATTTGAGCGTTACCACCCGAAATTCTTTCATTTAAATTTGGAGCTGAATAAACATTTCCATCGAGAATAATCCCTAGTCTTCTTCCTACATTATCACCTGTTAGTTTTTCAAAGATATTTGCTCCTTGAGACTTGAAAGTAAGAGCTACATAGGGTTGATTATTTTGTTGATCAATTCTCACCGTTGCGTCTTGTAGGTCTTCACCAGTAAGATTGGTCGTTGCCTCTACCAGATAAGGAGAAAGCGATTCAACTTCGTTTGTTCCTTTATTAACCATTTTTTCAAAAGCTAACACATATCCTTTAGGCATCTCTTTATATAATGCATTCATCTTAGAAACGTACTCAGAGAAACGTTGACCTCTTTTATAAACAATTCCTTTTTCTTTTGCCTCATCCATTAATTTTTGTAATGGAGCTGGCATTTGACCACTTGGAAGGCTTGCTAGTTGATCATGAACTAATTTGAATTCTAACTTAGCTGTTTTACCAATTAACTCTTTAGCTCGTTCGATATCTCTAACCCCTGGCAGTTGAACAACAATTC
>JABJPQ010000564.1 GCA_018663815.1 Halobacteriovoraceae bacterium
AGTAAGGTACGAGACCTTGCAAAAAAGAACTCTCTTGGACAAATACAAGATGTACTTAACTGCTCATTAGATGGAGCAAAACAATTATTTAATACCTATAGCGCAGACATGCTTAATCCTGATAATGATGCAACTGTAACAGCTGCATTTGCGGGAACAGATGAGAGAGTCGCTTCAGTCGCTAAGCTAGTACTTGATAGTATTGCTGGTGCTGGTTCAATTACAATTGGTGGTGCTGACTACCATGGTGGAACGGCCGTTAATACACATGCTAAAGATACTGAAGTTGGACGAGCGATTGGAAAGTGTATTTTGCTTGCTAAGGAAAAAGGTAAAAACTTGGCCTTACATATCTATACTGATGGTGGAGTTTCCGGGGACAGCGGTGGACTTTCTGAACCAGTTGCTGTTTTAGATGTAGGTCAGGTTAGTAAAGTTAAGTGGACAGGAGATTCTGGAACAAGATCAGCAGCGATGCTAATTTTTTATAAGCATGATCATGATGGAAGTTCTATGGTTCGTGAAGATACAAATGGACCAAGAAGACAAGTTGGAAATTTTGAAAAAAAGGGTGGTGTTAATCTTAATACGATCATCGGAAATAGCACAGAAAATTTATGGAAAGCAATAATGTTAAATTACCTCGCTGCTCAAGGGAAAGAGGGGCAGTTTAGTGATATTTTTGGTTTGGGAACGCTCCCAGCAGAGTATGAGACGTTAATTAGAATGAAAAATATTATAGGGTAATAGATTTAAAGAGCACATGAGTTTTAATTCTTAGGGGAAACGAATGAAAACGAATAATTTAATACTGCTAATTATGAGCACAACATTCCTTTTTTCGTGCTTGGATCCAAAGGGCGAAGTAACGGAACTTACTTTTTCGAAAAAAGCATTAAAAGGTAATTCTGTGCAAGCTTTTAGGAACACATTACATCCAGTATTGGTGAAAAGGTGTGGAACCTGCCATGGAGATAGTGGTTCAAATATTCGACATTCAGTTTCAGATTATAAAGAAGCTCATGATGTTGTTGTTGATGGTGGGAAGGTTGATTTTATTAACCCTGCAAGCTCAAGACTTGTTGATAAAGTTATCTCACAACAACATAATTGCTGGGATAATAATTGTAGTGCAAGTGGAGCAGAGTTATTAACAGCAATAGATAAATGGATTGCCTCAAGGGGGGAGTCTCAAGCGATTGCAGGGTCACAAACAAATGCGCTTAAATATAATAATGCTGAAAGAAGACTTCCAGAAACAATTGATGGCTCAGTTGTGTTGGAGGCTGAGGGTGGTGAGCTGCTAGGAAGAATGAAGCCATTAGTTAATGCGCAGGCATCTGGATTTAGTTATATTGCTGGAGAAGATGCACCTGTAAACCCAATTGAACAAACGGTTAGAACGGCTTCTGTAAATGGAGCTTGTAATAGTGTATCAGCAGAAGACTTAAATAATACGATAACTGGAAGATATAGAATGGTTGAGCCTAGAAGGCATATTAATCAACAGGGTTATAGATATTATTCTCAACGAGTAAGATTTAGAATTATAAGAGCTGATAAAAGAGCTGAGTATCAAGCGGCAATTCTAGCTGGAACTACGGACATGGGAAGCTTACAAGGATTTTTTCTTTCTGACGGCGCACCAGATCCAGACAATGGAGGCAGGCTTAGGGGTAATGTAGAACAAGACGGACTCAACTTAAGAATTCTACCTGAGTTTTTAGATCATGCAGCGTATACAACAAGAATAAACTCTCAAAGCTTAAATGATGCAGATTTTTTTGCACCAAGATTTGGAGTAAGCGGTATTGATTATTTTGCTGCCAATAATGAGGAAATTAGAGCGAACTTACCGACTTACCTAAAATCATCACCAGTGTTTAGTGAAGTTGAAGAAATTTTTAGAGAATATTTTTATGATAGAAGTAATGGAGCTTGGGTTCCAGAAAATAGAATCGGTGGTGTTCCTTTTATAATGAGAACTATTCCAGATGGTAGTGGTGGATTCATTCAGTTTCAAGTAAATAATCAAGCAATTTCAGATCAATTTTATGCTCATTATTTTGGAAACTTAACCAAAGCAAACTCTTTATCAGCTGTGTCGGGAACGGACAGTACACATCTTATTGATACTTACGTGCACTATTTCATTGACCCTGCAGATAGGGGATTTGCTGACTTTAGTTGGAGATATACTCCTGTTGCAACTCAGGTTGTAGAAAATTTTGATATAGCACGAGGAAACGCAAACTTAGATTTATCAGCTTTACTTGCAGATGCCTCTGCTGTTGATACGAGAAGTATCATGACTAATAACTATGGCAAAACAGTTTTACCAATCGTTAGAGCAAACTGCGTTGAATGTCATGGGGACGGAAGTGGTAGACCTCAATTTGCACTTGCAAATACATCAACAGCATTTGATTCAATGATTTCATTTATTAATTTTGATAATCCAGCGAACTCAAGGCCAGCAACAAGGATGGATGAAGAGCATAATTGTGGTGCAAGTTGTGTGGCAATTAAAGCAGAAATTGTCAGTGCTATTTCAACTTGGAAATCACTAAATACAACTGAAATAGAGGCAGCTAAAAATAATACGACACCATCATTAAAGTCATTATCTGTTGCTGAAAGAACACCAGCAAGAGCAA
>JABJPQ010000156.1 GCA_018663815.1 Halobacteriovoraceae bacterium
CAATTCCAATATCAAGAATAAATCTCCCCGTCCCTGATTGTTCAAAATCAATTAGAGTCACTAATTTTTCTTCAAAAAAAAGTGAGTTATCGAAATACAGATCACCATGAATAATTCCAGCAGGGAACAAATCGTATGGCAAATCTTGTAATTTATTTGGAAAGATTTTCTCAAATGCAGCAACAAAATCTGGTGCGGCATTTTCTCCTTGTGTATACTCAAGAATACTTTGTCCTCCATAACCAACAAGATCATGGGGGCGAATAGTATCGAGATCCTGTCTATGAATTTCTAAGGAGTGAAGTCGTCCAAGCGCTCTGCCAATTTGATAAGTACTCTCCATACTTATCACAGGTGGAAAGCCTTTAATAAACGGAAAGACAACGCCATAAAAATTATTATGATGATAAATCGGCTTGCCTAAGATCGTTTTGCAAGGGGGCAGGGAGTATTCAAAATGATACTCTTTCAGTTTCAATAATATGTTTTGTTCATTTTCCAGTTGCTCTAAAGTTTTATCATTAGAAATTTTTAATAAGATAGAGTTTCCAGACTCCAATTTAACTTGAAAATTAGAGTTAGAGATACCGGTTATAGTTCGCTCGTAATCACTCGCTTGGCCAAGTTCATAATACGATAAGATTTCATTAATTTCATTTAAATTAATATCTGAATAAACACCCATTTTTTAACTTTCTACAATCTTATATTCATTGTTTGTTTTTATAATTCTCAAGACTTCAATAATACTTTCATCTAATTGAATATCAATTTTCGAAGAATGTTTACAAATATTTCCCCAAGAGACTAGTGTTCCTTTTGGAAAACTCATTTTTTGCATTGAATCTTTTTCCGCAAACCAAAACCAATCAAGTTTAGCTAACCACTTAAGGTATCTAAACTCAGACAATGGTTCAAAATACTCAAGGAAATCACAAAAGCTTTTGCCATAGGATTCAAACTTTGAAGACTGTATGGGATTATATCGAAAGTAATGATTACTTACCTTCTTAAAGTTTTCTTCTCCAAGGAGTTCGAAAATTGCAGCGTATCTCTCTTTGAGCATATAAAATACCTGTACAAATTTCTCACTATTAAATTCATCTTGCTGCTTTTCTACATCATCAAAAAGAGCTCTGTAATAGCTAGAGTTGTCATTACGATTAAATTGTTGTGCAATCTGATAATAGTTTTTTTCCATTCTCATTCACCCTTATTAATGTATACACTTTTATATTGGGGTAAAATTTTTAATACGTCACGAAATTAATAACTATTTGAAATTATTCATAAAAAAATTAAGGTGATGCAAACTAGTTACGATAATACTATCGTTTCTAGCTCGCCTTTTAAATCAGGGTAAAGTTTAACTCCATCGTAGAGCATATCTTGAATTTGAGAAGAGCTCTTACCTATCTCCTTCGCACTTTCAAGTAAGACTTTATAGATATCTGGTGATACTTTATTTAATTTGATAAGGTTTTGTGCTTTAACAAAGGCTTTATCAGCTCCGGCCGAAAGCTTGATTATTTGCAACTCTAACCCAACAAGCTCTAAGTTTAACTCATCGCTAGGAACTTGATTAATATAATCCTCAACAATTTCATACTTTCCCAGATTAAATAAGTTTTGTAATGAAGCCACAAATATTCGCGACTGCTGCTCAGATAAGCTTATAGCTTTGCGGGATGTTTTAATAATAAGGTCTCGACAGTCTTGATCGGCATTGTAAAGAAGGCTTTTACCGGCCAAAGCCAGAGCTGCTGCAATGGGTTTATTAATCGCTGCAAAGTCGGCTTCAACACTCGTAATTGTTTCACAAAATTGAATAAGATTGTGATAGTTCTCACTTGCCAAAGAGGCTCGAATAAAATTAGGAATACGCATGGGATTAACAGGGTGCTCTGTAGTTAATACCTCTGCATACTTGTAAGAATTTTTATAGTCTCCAATCTCAGTATAAGTATCAAAAATATTACACAGAAGTTTATGGTGTTTTTTATCTTTATTAAGCCCCATTTTCCAAATTCCAAGAGCTTCTTCAAGATCTCCAGCAGTTTTTTTCGTAAGCCCCCTTAAGTAGTACCCATTTGGGCTTTGGGGCTTATTTAGAATGTATTTCTCAGCTTTTGCCTCTGCCTGCTCAATATTATTACTTCTTATTTCTCCCAAAATCTCGTTATATTGTCTAATGTCTTTACTTAAATTACTTCCATCCAAAAGAGCATCTGCAACTGCTTCTGTTAGATCAAGTTGATTATAGGGCTTTATCAGAAGACCATCAATTTCATATTCAACACTCTCAGCTGCTACAGCGAGGGAATTTTTTTCACTAACCATAAAGAAAAAATAATCAGAGCGATCAGGACATTTTTCTATGTGTGCCTGCACCAACGGAAATGTAGCCATTTGAGCAACAATATAAGAGGACACAACGATACCAATATTATTGTTACTAATAATACTGATGGCTTCATCAAATGAAGAAGTATTTTGAAAATTCCCAACAGGAACACCTAACTCTATAAAGAGCTTCTTCCAAGCAGTTCTATCAGTCGAACTCTCGGTTACGAGTAGAACTGACATGTTTTGAATATAGGTTTTAATGTTTTCTGCTCTAGTCTTCATTTATCTTTAACTTAATAAAAGTGCTTGTTATTTCTTCTTGTTTTTCACGATATATATCCACAAAGTCCTGCCAGCCAAACTTGTCAAACTGTACAAATTTCAACTTAATTGACGAAAGAGTAGTATCTTTTTCATTAATTTCCTTATTCTCAACCTTACCAATCGCTGAAAAGCGAATCCCCTTCCCGCGACCTTCTGCAGGAATAATTTTTGGCAACCTAGGCTTACTTCCTTTAAAAACCAATACCATCAAGTTATGCCTAACATTACAAGAGTTCGTTGGCACGACCATTATAATACCATCATCCAAGAACTCCTCTACCTTAATTTTTTTGTAGTTTTTGCACTCAATACCACTGGTTTGATTCACAAAAATAAAAGAAAAATAAACTTGTTCAAAATCAGATCGTCTAAACGTAATTCCCATTTATCCATCATACCATAACTTTTGGTTTTAAATAAACCCAAATTTGTCATAGTAAATCCCTCTGTTATCAAGTAGACTTTTGCATGAATTTATTTCAAGGACATCTACTCACTTCACAAGCAAGAGACAAACATAATGGCTTGGCACTAGAATTCTATGGAACAACAGGAGAGTTCTCCTTTAAACTTATTTTTGAACGTCAGCCACTGACATTTTTTATAAATAGTGATGCTCAATTCTCACCTAAGAATATACCATTTGAAAGAAAAAATAATAGCCTACAAAGTTTTTCCAAACTTAATGTTGATACAATCAC
>JABJPQ010000248.1 GCA_018663815.1 Halobacteriovoraceae bacterium
ATTGGTCGAGCCTTGATTAAGGAAGAGACTTTATACGGATGTTTTAATGACTACGCTAACCTAGGTCTTGTCTCAGCTGGTTCATTTAATTATCGAAAATAAACTTCAGTTTAAAAAGATTTATTTAGAAATTTCTAATTTATGCAATATTCAGTGTAGTTTTTGCCCTGTTGTCGAAAGAGATAATCAAATAATGAGTCTAGACTCTATTTTAGCTATCTTTGATAAAATTAATCCTTTTACGCAAGAAGTCTGTTTGCATTTGATGGGTGAGCCAACTGCTCACCCTGAGTTTGAAAAAATAATTGAATTAGCAGAAATAAAAGGCATTAAACTAAATATCACAACTAATGGATTACTCATAAAGAGAAAAGCATTGTCTTTGTTGAAATCATCAGCAGTGAGGCAAGTGAACTTTTCATTACAAAGCTATAGGGATAACTTTCCTGATAAACCACTTGAGAGCTATCTCTTACCTATCCTTAACTTCACTAAGGAGTTATTTGAACTTAGAGATGATGTTTATGTCAATTATAGGCTGTGGAATGTAGGAGCGACAGAGACAAAAAATAATGATTTTTTCCGTATTATTGAAACAGAGTTAGGGATCAGGATAAACCCCGCTGTGCAAGTAGAGCATATTAAGTCTAAAAAAATATGGAAGAAACTTTATTTGCATTTTGATTCACGATTTGAATGGCCAGATTTAAAACGGGATGAGCTTGCCGTGAGTGGCCGTTGTCATGGACTGGGTAATCACATTGGCATTCATGCTGACGGAACAGTTGTTCCGTGCTGTTTGGATAAAGAAGCGGTTATCAATCTAGGAAATATTTTAGAATCAGAGCTTGATGAAATCTTAAATTCCTCTTTAGCAAAAGAAATTAAAACGGGCTTTGATTCAAATGTATTAACCCATGACTTGTGTCGACGATGCCAGTATATTCAACGTTTTAAAAAAGGAAAAAATGTTCCCCTTAAAGTATCATGAACCTGTTTTTAGACCTCCGAGTGAGGCAAATAGTTTATTGATTCAAGTGACCTTGGGTTGCTCAAATAATTTATGTACTTACTGTGATATGTATCGCCGTAAAAAATATAGCGAAAGAAGTTTTTCTCAGATTAGCTCGGAGCTTGAGCTGGCCAAAGAGTATTATCGTCGTATTGGATATGAGCCAAAAAGAATCTTTCTTTGCGATGGAGATGCTCTTGGTGCTTCATTTGATCTGTTGATTCAAGTTTTACATAAGATTAATGATTTATTTCCGAACTTAGATCGTGTTGGAATTTATGCAACTGCTAATAATATGCTAGGCAAGTCGGAGTTAGAGCTTAAGGAACTAGCATCTTTAAAACTAACGATGGTCTACCTAGGTTTAGAGTCTGGCAGTGATAAAGTTTTGCATATGATTGTAAAAAGAAATACGAGTGAGGATATGATTAAGGGAGCAAGTAAAACGATGACAAGTGGAATGAAGTTGTCTGTCATTGCAATGCTTGGTATTGGAGGAGCAAAATTGTCACAAGATCACATCACAGAGACTATCCGGGTTGTAAATGAAATTTCACCACACTATTTCTCTTTTTTAACAACAATGGCCATTAAAGGAACCCCTTTTCACACTATGGTTGAAAGAAATATTTTGCAGGAGCTTACTTCTAAGGAGATGCTAACTGAGATGAGAGATATCCTTAAGGGGATAAACCCAACTCGAGATATCTTATTCAGAGCAAATCATGTTTCAAATCAATTTCCATTAGGGGGAGTTTTGCCTAAAGATAAGAATAGTATTGTAGCGACAGTTAATCAGTGGATTGCAACAACACCTGCTGGACAATTTCCACCTAAACCAACCAGTATGTAATATTGTTTAATACTGACATTTCCATTTCAAGTTTTTTGAGTGAGCGAAGTCTTTAAGCAACTCCTCTTTACCAGCTTTATTAAGTCCTTTCATAAAATGTGTCATTCTTGTGACTTCTGGAGTTTTATAATCAGCAGTGAGAATATTTTGCGATTTTAATAAGAGACATAGATGTTCTAAGTCAGATTGGACGGGATTTTTAACGATAAACTTAGCCCACATGATTATTGCAATATAAGTTAAAGATGCACATATAATAAATACTTTCATCTGCTAAGTATAAAGCAAAAAAACAGTATTGCTACTGTACACGTAGCTTTTGTTATATTAGCATTTTCGTATGAAAATCGTACTGCTAGTTCTTCTTTCCTTTCCCATTCCGGCTTTTGCTGCACAGAAGGTTATTTATGGGGAGGACAATAGAGTTGATTATTACTTAGTTTCTAAGTCTCATCAAGAGATAGCAGATGCGACAGCAGTCATGATTAATAATATTCGCATTAAAGAGAAGAAGGATCATTTTCTCTTAAGCAAAAAAACATTACGAAACTACGGTGTTTGTGAAGGAGAGCGCTTTTTAGAACAGTTTACGGCCGGTTCTTGTTCAGGCTTTTTAATTGCTCCTGACTTACTTGCGACAGCAGGACATTGCATTCAAACAGTTGATGATTGTAAATTGATTAAGTGGGTCTTTGATTATAAATTATTAAATCGTAGTCCTATGAGTCGAAAAGTACTGAAAAAAAGTGTTTATAATTGTGTTGAGTTAGTTGAGAGAGGGTTTAGCCAATCAAAAGCAATCGACTACTCAATTGTTAAACTTGACCGAGCTATCAGTGACAGAAAAATTTTAAAGTTAAGAAGGTCAGGTAAAGTCAATAATAATGCGAATCTTGCTGTTTTTGGCTATCCAACTGGTCTTCCGCTTAAAGTGGCAAAGGGTGGTAAGGTTCGTAGGAATGGCGCTAAACATTTTTTCGTTACAAATCTGGACACATTTGGTGGTAACTCGGGGTCTCCAGTTGTCGATCTTAAAAGTTTAGAAGTAGAGGGTATTTTAATTCGTGGTGAAGATGACTATATTACTGATACTCGCCAGGATTGCAAAAGAGTTAAGCAGTGTTCACCTAATTCCTGTGAAGGGGAAACTGTTACGCGTATTACGAATATTAAATTATAGTTCTGAATATCTCATAACTCTTTACAATTCTACTAAAAATGCTATTTTTGTATTAATTTATTTAACCAAGGAGAGTGTTTTGAAAGTGTTTTTTTTAATTTTTATTATGAGTATTGGATCTGTAACAACACATGCTCAAAAACGAAATTTTCAACTTAAAATGAAAAGGGTGAAGAGAACTTTTAAGGCAATTCCAAAATCATTAATTGATGAAGTCAAAAATGCGGATCTCATTGCACTTGGAAAAAAATTATATTTTGAAAAAAAACTTTCTGTTAATAACTCAATCTCGTGTAACTCATGTCACCAAGTTGATAACTTCGGTGTTGACAATGAACCGACTTCCCCTGGCCATGAAGGTAAAAGAGGTGGAAGAAATTCACCAACGACTTTTAATGCTGCTTTTCATATTTCTCAATTTTGGGATGGAAGAGCTAAAGACCTAGCAGCTCAAGCTATTGGTCCTATTTTAAATCCAGTTGAGATGGGAATGCCTAATGAAGCTGCAGTTATCTCTAAGCTGTCAAAAATAAAATCATATGTAACAGATTTTAAAAAAGCATTTCCTGGGAAAGAAAAATCTCTAACTTATCCTAATATTGGTATGGCCATAGCTGCTTATGAAAAAACACTAATTACTCCTTCTCGTTTTGATGACTTCTTAAATGGTGATGAGAACGCATTAACATTTCAAGAAAAGAGAGGGTTAAAAAAATTCATGGGAAAAGGCTGTGCTACTTGTCACAGAGGAGTCGCACTCGGGGGAGATCATTACTTTAAGATTGGTCTTGTGAATGAATATAAAACAAAAGATATGGGGCGCTTTGAAGTCACTAAAAGAGATGGCGATCAAAAAGTTTTTAAAGTTCCTTCTCTTAGAAATATCATGAAAACGGGACCTTATTTTCACGATGGTTCAGTAAAAACAATTGATG
>JABJPQ010000565.1 GCA_018663815.1 Halobacteriovoraceae bacterium
CAAAAGAACTTAAAACCTCAAAAAACTATCAATTACTCAAGTGTTTTAGAAAGACCAAGATCCTTTGAGATTCATAACAAGACACAATTTATAAAAAAAATAACACAACAAAAATTAATTAAGCTTGACGGTGGTGTCTTCAGAGCTGGTGCCGTTAGTGGCCAATCTGTTTTTTTTGGAACAAGTAAAGGCAACACATTTGAAATTGACAGAGCTAATAATGAAATTAAAAGAGAATTCTATACAGGAACATTTCTCACCCCTGGCCCTCTTATTTGGAATAATTCACTTATCATAGGAGAGGGTACTCACGATATTCACCATGCTCGTATCTACTTTTACGATCTTTTAACTGGTAAACTAACTAAGAGTTTTACCACCAAAGGACACACTGAAGGCCAAGCAACAATAGGAACATATAAAAACAAAACCCTCTTATTTGCTGTTGCTGGTTCAGATGGTGTTTATGCCTTAGATCCGACTAGTCATGATAAAGATAATAATGTTAGCGTTAAGTGGCATGAAATAGTTGGCCATACAGATGCATCTGTCGCAATTGCTGACGGGGTTGTTTTTGTAGGAACGGGTCGAGAAAAAGGTAATGCAGAAAAATATAAAACCTATGCGGCTGCACATGAATTTAATACCGGAAAGTTGTTATGGAAAAGGGAACTTCCTGCATCCAGCTGGATGAAGCCTATTACAATAAGCAGCCTCGTTTGCTTTGTGTATGGAGAGGTTTACTTTAAATCACAACTTGGAGGCTTACAATGTTTTGATCAAAAATCCGGTGAGCCAAAGCAAAGCTACCATACTACTCAACCCGTCATCACAATCCCGATAAGAGTAGGTCATCGCATTTATTTCTCTGACTTAAAAGGAACTATTCATGCTATTGATACCAAGAAGAAATCAATTCTTTGGCGAGCAAAAACAAAAGCAGCAAAAGGTCTGGCCTTCGCCGGGTTAAGTTACGATGAACATCGCAACGTACTTGTCTTTGCATCCAAGAAAAATGGTTTATTCGTGTTTGATCCTCTTAGTGGTAAGACCATTCACAATTGGGTACCAAAGAAAGAAGAAACAGAGTGGAAAAAAACTTATGCAAGTGTGACAATTACAAAGGAAGGATGGTGGGTTGCTGATATGAAAGGTAATCTACGCTTTTTGAAACTTCAATTTAATTAAATAAACGACAATACCAATATGCACACCAATAATATGAGATATTATTCCAAGTAGATCTTGTTGCATCCAATAGAGAATAACTAATGACAAGATGAGAGCGATGATCAGTCCTACTTTTTTATGTGTACAAGCGTAGAAAGAAAGTAATGAATATACAACCGAGCTACATCCAAGAAAAACATGTCTTCCTTCGATAAAAGGAACTAAAACAACAAGGGATAAAAGATGACTACCAAAAATAAAAAGAACATATTCGAATCTTTTAAAACTCTTCTCTACTAATAAACCAGCAATAAAAAACATAAAAATATTTGATAATAAATGGTTAATATTAAGATGGGAAAAAAAACTCGTCACAAAATTTAAATAGAAAAACCTTTCAAAAGATTGAGTATCTAATGCTAAGAAACTTGTAAGACTTAGACTTTGCTCAATTCCAAAGAAATGAATTTCTCCTACAAGAATATTTGCAACATAAGAGATAGCAATTAGAACGGTTAATAGTAGGGTTATTCTTAAGTGGTCATAACGAGAATCATTAAGCATATACTTTATTTGAACAGTTAGTGGCCACTTTGGCCACTAACAATTTATGCTCATAATTTAATAGTTAGTGAATATTGAATTAACTGATTTTCCATTCATAACTCTTACATGTAATAAGATTTTTGATCTCTTTATGTCTGATGGTATTTTCACTTCAAACTCAACAGGTACCATTTTCATAGGACAAAAGTTTCTAATTTGTTTCATTCGAGGCATGATGGAATAAGTATCAACCCCATTACTAATAATACTGACTTCATCTTTTACAAAACAGTCACTAGGGTTATATCCTTTTAATATAACCTTCTGTTCTCCTTCTACTCTTTCAACAGCATGAATATTCGCATAAATATTTTCATCTATTGCAGAACTCGAACTATCAATTATTGAAATTTTTGAACTAATTTCAAATGGCGATTTTTGATTAACAATAATTTGATAATCTCCATGAGAAATTTTTCCTATACTCACAGTTTCAACAAATGGAACAATGACTTCAGGACAAAATTTTGCCATTTTCACATAATTACTCCCCTTAATTTCAATGAGAATTTTTTTCTCTTTGTCGAAAACCTTTACCTTCGCGAGAGGGGCTTTATAACACAAGTTTGGCAAGAATCCCTCAACAACGATTTCCACAGAATCATTAGAATCAAACCCCATTGGTGCATAAACATTAGCAATTGGTAACATATCGATAGTTGCTGCACCATAGATTGAAAATGATAATAACGAAATTAAACTAATTAAAATTTTTTGATACATTTAACACCTCCATGTTAACTCACAATTAACATAGATCTCTTAAATTAAAATGTAGCTGACGCAACTTACCCAAAAACGAAATTAAAGCAAATTAAGAATCTGACTTATATCAGTTTTTACTGGATTGTAAGAGTTAAACAGTTGGAACC
>JABJPQ010000318.1 GCA_018663815.1 Halobacteriovoraceae bacterium
GCAGGCTTTTTTGTTTTTTATTGTTTCGTTCTTTCCCTTTACAAATCTTCAAGGTACCCGACGTAAAATGTTTTAAAAACCTCACCATTATCATCAAAGTGTTTACGTCTTTCAACAATGGATCTTCTCGCTGATCCTTGTTGTTCGTAAAAAAGTATCGTTTTTGGTGTCGTAGGGTCACCCGAAACATAACTACCAGTTTCTTCAATATGTAATACTCTTTTAAGCCCAAGTCCAACTGGAATTTCTTTCCAAGAAGCAGCTTCATAAATAACTTTGTTTCCATCGTCAAAAGTGAGGTAAGGTGACCCATCTACAAAGTAGGTTTTTGTAATGACGGAACCATTAATATATTGCCAGTTAAATGTAATACTAGAGCATTCATCTTGAGTAACTTCAAGCTGAACCTCTGATCTTTGCATATGGACACGAAATATGCCCGATAGATTTGCACAATCACTTGCAAATACAGTCGTTGTACTAAGAATAAAAATTACGAGAAACATTAATTTTTTCATGACTTCAGCCCTTGTTTATTGGATTATTTAATAATGCTATCATTAATTTTTGGCAAAACTCAAATCATATTTAAATTGTCATACAATGTTAGAGTCTATAATTAAATACTTATTTAGTTAAAGAAAAGGGTGAACCAATGACATTAAATTCAAAGATACCTGAAGGAAAGATTCAAGATAAATGGAATAATTATCAGTCCAATTGCAAATTGGTGAGCCCCAGTAATAAGAAAAAATTCAATATCATCGTCGTTGGTTCTGGTCTGGCCGGAGCAGGTGCCGCTGCAACATTAGCTGAGCAAGGTTATAATGTTCAATGCTTTTGTTTTCAAGATTCAATTAGGCGGGCTCACTCTGTTGCGGCTCAAGGAGGAATAAACGCCTCTAAGAATTATCAAAATGATGGAGATAGTGTTTGGCGAATGTTTTACGACACCTTAAAAGGTGGAGACTTTAGATCGAGAGAAGCTAATGTTTATCGTTTAGCACAACTTAGTTCAGAGGTGATTGATCATTTTTCTGCTCTTGGTGTCCCTTTTGCACGAGAGTATGGAGGAAGTCTTTGTAATAGAAGCTTTGGTGGAGTGCAAGTTCAAAGAACGTTTTATGCGAGAGGACAAACTGGACAACAGTTAATGATTGGGGCTTATTCCCAGCTTTCAAAAATGGTGGGGAGGAAAAAAGTAAAAATGTTTCCCCGGCATGATATGTTAGATCTCGTCGTAATGGATGGTAAGGCAAAAGGGATAATTGCAAGAGATCTTGTTAGTGGTGAAATAAAAAGGTTTGCAGCTGATGCGGTAGTTTTAGCAACTGGAGGTTATTCTCGAGTTTTCAGGCTTTCCACATTAGCCATGGGGTGTAATGTTTCAGCTAATTGGAAAGCATTTAAAAAAGGTGCCTTTTTTGCCAATCCAAGCTTTACTCAAATTCATCCTACAGCACTTCCTCAATCGGAGGAGTTTCAATCTAAGCTCACCTTAATGTCAGAATCACTTCGAAACGATGGAAGAATTTGGGTTCCTAGTAAAAAAGATGATCATCGAAATCCAAATGATATTCCAGAAGAACAAAGAGATTATTATCTTGAAAGAAAGTATCCTAGCTTTGGTAATCTGGCCCCGCGAGATATTGCTTCACGTTCTGCTAAAGAAAGAATTGATGCTGGCTTTGGTGTTGGTAACTTAAAAAACGCTGTTTATCTAGATTTTAGAGACGCCATAAGAAGATCAGGCATAGAGACAATAAAAGAAAAATATGGAAATCTTTTTGACATGTACGAAGGTATAAAAGGCATATGTGCATACAATACACCCATGTTAATTTCTCCTGCAGCTCACTTTTCTATGGGGGGGCTATGGGTAGATTACGAATTGATGACAACAGTTCCAGGCCTGTACTCAATTGGAGAGTGTAATTTTTCAGACCATGGAGCTAATAGGCTTGGTGCAAATTCTCTTTTACAGGCCAGTGTTGATGGATATTTGATATTACCAAATACAATTAATAATTATTTAGC
>JABJPQ010000164.1 GCA_018663815.1 Halobacteriovoraceae bacterium
ATAATGCAAAAGGTTGTCGAATGGACGGCCAGGCTTATGATGAAGACAATGGGCACAAGTGGAGCGGAATCTTTATCAACTGCTGCAAATATTTTTGTGGGCCAAACAGAAGCACCTTTAGTAGTTAAGCCCTTTGTTGAAAAAATGACCAAATCAGAGCTTATGGCCCTGATGACTGGTGGGATGGCCACAGTTGCTGGTGGAGTTCTTGCTGCTTATGTTGGAATGGGAGTCGATGCGGGACATTTACTTGCAGCCTCAGTTATGTCAGCTCCTGCGGCTCTTGTCTGTGCCAAACTTATGATTCCTGAGACAGAAAAATCTCAAACCGAAGGTGTATTAAAAGTTGAGCTTCCTCAAAGCCATGCAAACGTTATTGACGCTGCTGCAAGTGGAGCTTCTGAAGGGCTGAGTTTGGCTTTAAATGTTGGTGCTATGTTACTCGCTTTTATCGCTATGATTGCCATGCTAAATGGCTTACTTGGATGGGTCGGAGGTTTGGTTGGTTTTGAACAACTTAGCTTTGAGTTTTTGATGAGTTATATATTTGCCCCCTTTGCTTTTTTAATGGGTGTACCTTGGGATGATTGTTTGCAAGTCGGAGTTATGTTAGGCAAGAAAATTGTTGTTAATGAGTTCGTAGCGTATCTTGACCTACAAGCAGCGATTGCTGCAGGAAATATAAGTGAACGTGCTATCACGATAACGACATATGCTTTATGTGGTTTTGCAAACTTTTCTTCCATAGCTATTCAGCTTGGTGGTATTGGTGGACTTGCTCCAAGCCGTAGACAAGACTTGGCTAAGTTAGGAGTTAAAGCCCTTATAGGTGGAACACTCGCTTGTTTTATGACTGCTTGTATTGCCGGTTTAATGATTTAAATTTAAGGCCAGGGGAGGAAATGATGAAATTCTTTTTTTTATTTACTTTTTTAACTCTAAACACAGCGCTTTCTTATGATATTGTAGAGCTAAAGAATATTAAATCTCCTCAAATGACTAAGGTGGCAGATTTTAATAATGACGGACTACCTGATATCGTAACATCTTCTTTATCTTCTGAGTTATATCATATCTATATTCAAAAAAATGCGAGGCAGTTTGAAAAAGTTATGACGATTAACCTCACTGACTATGATGTAGATGTTTTCTCCATGAGTTTTGAGCTTGGTCATTTCGATAATGATACAAATATTGACCTTATGATTATAAACGATGTGCAAAAAATATATTACTTTCGAGGTGATGGACAGGGCGCATTTTCTAAAAAACCTATCATACTACCTTTGGGACCTCCAGTTGATCAGCTTGCAATTAAGGTAAATACAAACAATGACAAAAAAGATGACTTGATTATTTCTACAAATTATATTTTAGACGGAAATCTAGGTTTGGATACCTTAGTGGGGAAGCACTCCAAGACATTACAGTATTTTAAAAGTATTCGGCAGAATATTAATATTAAAAAAGAGCTTGAACAAAGAAATATTTATGAGCAAGAGCTAGAAATTGATTTTTTAGCAGTAGGCGAGTTTACGGGAGATAAAATTAAGGATCTCGTTATAGTTAGCACTGGCCATGATTTTTTTATGATTTTAAAAGGTTTAGGTGGTGGGCGATATAAGTTTTTTCAGTTGGAAAAAACACTTGCAGGTCCAACTGGACCATATGCTTTAGACGTAGATGATGATGGTATTGATGAACTTGTTTTCTCTCATATGAAAGATAAACGCAGTTTAATTTATCATTTCAAGGGCATGAAACTTGAACTTCAACAACAAGTTGTTACAGGATCTTATGTTTCAGGTTTCTCTCTAGACACCTCTAAAGCGATTAAACGCTTGGTTGCACTTAGTTATTTTGATGGATCCATAAAGTTTTTTAATAATTGGAATAAGACATACTTTGAGACTTCTCCTTCAGAGACGTTGCAAGTTGCTATCCGGGCCATGTGGTTAAATCATGCTGACTTTGATCTGGATGGGGCCAAAGACTACTTAGTAACAGACTTTTATGGTTTAAAGCTCATTTTTCTCTATG
>JABJPQ010000566.1 GCA_018663815.1 Halobacteriovoraceae bacterium
AGAAAAATAATAAGGATTCTCTCCTCCTTCTCCCGAGTTAGAGCGCCCTCCAATTTTATTCATGGCCAAAAATATATCTCTTTGAGACTCAGCACTAATTGAGCCGTAGCTCATGGCACCACTTCCAAATAAACTTAGAACCTCTGCTCGTGGTTGAACATTTTTAATATCAATTGTAGTACCACTTAATTTAAAGAAATCTCGAATATTTATTGGATGCTTATGAATTTCATTTTTAAATTCTACCCAATGTTCACTTTTTGTTCCTGCAAACTCATTATGTAAAAGCTTATGTAAAATCTTTGTCTTTTTTGTTGTGAGCGAATGATTCTCTCCCATTTTACCACTCGCATGTTCCTTATAAACAAAATTATTTGGAATTGATCCATCCTTCGTTTCTTCAGTACGTTTAATTATTTCTTCTAAAATATTTTTAAAGCTTAATCCTCCAAGAGTTAACTTATGTTTTTTAAACAAAGTTTTTAGAATTTCAGAGGAAATCCCCATAATGCTAAACAGCTCGGATCCTTGGTAACTTCGCATAATTGAAATACCACGTTTAGCCATAATCTTGAGTACACCTTCTTGCAACCCTTTAATTAACCGCTGTTCTCTTTGATCAACGCTTAAGTCAACATCAAATTTTAACTTCTCATTATACCTAGCTACATCTAACGCGAGATAAGGACATACAGCACTCGCTCCAAAACTAATCAGCACAGCGACTTGGTGAGAATTTCTAATTTCACCTGAATCAACAACGAGTGAAATTTTCAATCGAATTCCTAGTTTATTCATTTTTAATTGCACGGCCCTCATCACGAGGATTGACGGGATCGGAGGCTTTTCATAACTGGCATCACGATCACTTAAAACGATAATAGTATTTCCATCATTTGTTGCTTTAACCGCTTGATTCACACATTCATCTATACGGGCCAAAAATAATTCTGTTTTATTTGTACGATCAAAACAGATATCAATAACCGCAACTTGTCTTTCTTCTAATAAGGATTCCATCTGCCCATGCCCAATGATAGGCCCATCAAGCTCTATAGCCTTATAAGGTGGAATCATTTCTTTTGGTGAAAAAACATTAGGTTTTCTTCCTAAATAAACCTTGAGGCTAGTCACCATTTTTTCTCGGATATAATCTAGAGGAGGGTTAGTTACTTGAGCAAAGTCTTGAAAAAAATAATCATATATAGATCGATGAATAGTACTTAGAGCTGGAAGAGCAGCTGTATCTCCCATTGACCCAATCGGACCTTTTCCCTGTTCAATCATTGGGTGTAACTCTTTTGCCAAGTCCTCTTTTGTAAAATAAAAGATTCCCATTTTTTCGGTATAACGATCCTCTTTTACTTTTGAGCTTGTATATTTTAATAATTTTAAACGAGCATCAAAATTAAAATCTTCATTCGCACCAACATCATCGGGATTATGAAAATCAATATCCCCCTTATAAGTGTGAATATTAACTGTACGTCCAGCATTGAGAACGCCTTGCTCTAACACTTCGCTTGGATCAATTTCAAAAGCCCCTGTTTCACTACAAAGTGCAAAAAATTCTTTTGTTCGTTTCCAGCGACAAGGTCTAAAACCTGAACGATCAAGCCTCGCTCCAATTTTTTTGCCATCACAATAAACAACCAGCGCTGGTCCATCCCAAGGCTCCATAGCGCGGGACCAAAATTTAAAATAACCAGAATCATCACTTCCCGCAGGAGGAATCATAATCGCCAAAATATCTTTTAAAAATGGCATTGAACTTCTAAACTTTAACGCCTCTATCATATCATTAAGGTTTCCAGAGTCACTCGCTCCATCTTGCGTTAGTATCTGATCTTGCCTTAACCCAAGAGCACGCTCTCTTGAAGCTGCTGCAGTACGGTTGCCTTCGATAGTATTTATTTCACCATTATGAGCAATTAATCTAAAAGGTTGTACTTTATCCCAACTAGGTAAGGTATTCGTACTAAAACGTCTATGAAACAAGACAAATGAAACTTTGAAATTTGGATTTTTTAAATCAGGATAAAACTCTTCCAATTGAGCACTTGTTGCAAGGGCTTTATAAACAATTGTTCGTGAAGACAAAGAAGTAAAAAAGAATTCAGATTGAATACCCTGTTTTCTCTGATTCGTTCTAACCATTTGCGTGGCCTTATAGAGTAATTCATCAAATGAGGTTAAAGTTCTACAGTGTCCAGGGCGCTTAATAATGGCATGAACCATCTTGGGTACAGAAGCTCGTGCCCGTTTACCAACTGCACTTATATTGATAGGTACTTCACGGTAAGACTCTATAAATAATCCAAACTGAGAAAAAGTTTTTTCAAAAATTTCAATCGATTGTTTATAACGCTCATCTTTAGTTGGAGCAAATAAACTTGCCACGGCACAAGAGTTATCAATTCCTAAAAACTCAAAGGGAATATTTGTTAGTATTCCAGCCCCATCTCCTAGTTCACCACTATCAGAGCTTCCTCCGCGATGTTCAACATTTTTAAGACCCAAAAGTCCTTTTTCTAAAATCTGATGGGACGAAGTTTGATTTAATGATGTTATAAAACCAACTCCACAATGCGAAAATTCCATTTTATTCCTTTGTACCCTTTTAGCCTGTAGTTAACATTCCACAAGCAATACCAGTAACAGAAGTTCTGAGTAAATCATGATCTTTTCTTCTAAGCGACTCCAACTGACATAAGTTAAGTGGGTGAATCATAGAAGATCGAAGATCAATACTTTGTTGCAACCAAGGTCTAAACCATAAATAACTTTTTTTACCTGTTATCTCTGAAAAGAATTCTTTTGTTGCAGCAAGCTCTTCAACAAATTGTTTATATACTTTTGATTTAAGCTTTTTATCAATTTGACTTTGTTCTAAATAAAGTTTCCAGACACCGAGTTCAATTTTGGCTAAAGTAAATCCCAGTGCCTTTACATAAGATATTAAAACAGGGTTCTGTTGATAATCCGTTTTAATTTGTTTTC
>JABJPQ010000691.1 GCA_018663815.1 Halobacteriovoraceae bacterium
ATTGGTCATGGTCCTTTTTCACATAGTTTTGAACATGTGTTATCGGATTTCAGTAAAGAGAAGAAAGCAAATTTTAAAGTAATGCATGAAGAATGGACACTTGGCATAATTACTTCAAAAGAGTCTGAAGTAAATAATATTTTAAGAAAGAATAAAGTTAAGATTTCTCGATTGGCGACACCATTCTCAGGCAAAGGAGATATGGAATTATTTTTAAAGCAAATCGTTTCATCTCAGTTGGATGCTGATCGAATGGACTACCTCGTAAGGGATGCACATTTCTCGGGAGTTTCACTTGGAAGTATTGATACAAGTTACCTCATAAATTGTTTGACTATTATAGAACATGCAAATAATTCTAAATCTCTTGGACTTACTTCGAAAGGAATTCGTACCTATGAAAGCTTTGCATTTTCTAGACAGTTAATGAATAGGTCTGTTTACTTTCATCCAAAAGTTAAAGTTGCAGAATATATGGTAGAGAGACTAATTCGAATATTAATTGAAAAATCACCATCTCTTTGTAAGCATAGCGTGTACCCGAAATACTTCACGGTACTTTATGATGCACTATTTAACTCAACAAGATTACCAGAAGAAGCATTATTTATTAATAAAAATATAAATCATTATCTTAATCTGACTGATGATAGTGTCTATGTACTAATTAATTTTCTTATGGGGAAAAAAGTATCAAAAGAAATTCTAAACCTTTGTGATCGAATCATACATAGAAGACTATATGAGCATTATCGAATAGTTGAAGGTAAAGCATCTATCTTAGAAAATCAGTTAGTGTCTTATGGATATAAAAAAGGTGTCGACTTTGAAATTAAAGAATTGAAGTCTTCAATTTATAAAGAAAAGGATGGAGAGAGAGTCTTTGTGAGAAGAGCAGACTCAGTCATTGAGTCAATAGGTTCTCAGTCACAACTAATTTCAGCATTCACTGATAAAAGTGAGGGTGAGCAACTTTTAATAATACTTAACGAAGATCAAGGTGAAATTGAGAATATCAAAATTATAGCGGAAGAAATTAACAACTGTTTAATGCTTCCCAGAGATGAGGTTGCTTAAGTAAGGTTTTGAGGTGAAATTTGAAAAATGTTAAAGAGCTAGCAACTGAAAAACTAATTAAATAACTCACTAGAAGAGTTAGAGAAGGACAAACTTTGGATGCGGAGATATTAAAAGAATTTATTGTAGTATTACTAAGATTAAAAATTATTAAGTGAAGAGCCCCTTAAAGATGAATTTCCATTAATTCGAATGAGACTAGGTGAGACACAGAAAACGTCGAGAGGTTGATTTCTACCTTATCCTGCAGATTCTATTGGTCGATTATTAAATAGTTTTTTGAATCGGGTCGTTCTGGCATGGGTTGTATCTCTTTCATATTATTAAGTTGAATTTTGCTGTTGGGTCGAAACGAACCTTGAAACGACCTTAAAATGACCCTATAATTCTATTTACGAACAGTAAATAGAAAGGTGTTTTATGGCAGAATTTAAAAATAGCGTTATTTTTGAAGTATCAGATTACTTTCAAGAGTTCAGCTCCTATTCGAAAACTTTATTTGAGCCATTTAGTATTTTGGAAAATCGTGATGATGGTATGCCTCCCCATTTTCAAGTATACTCCTGTTTAATCTCAGACTCTGATGAGAAAGAGTTAGTTTTTTCTAAAATAAAAACGTTGACTCACTTATTTTTCGGTACATTGAGGTTAATTGCTTCAAGAAGTCCGTTTGGTGGTATTAAAGATTATAAAAATTTTCTAGTAAAAAATGTTCTGATAGATAATGTTCCAATACCTTTACCTCTTTTTGATGAAGTACCTTTTTATAATTTTGTTGATATTGGCAAAACTAATAATTATGATGACAACTCTGGGTACTTACTTCATAAAATTATCGACAGATGCTTAATGGATGTTGATATATTTAATATTCTCTTAATAAGTTCAGACCGTTTTGACTATATAGATATGTACAAAATTTACGAAATTCTTAAAAAATCATGTCC
>JABJPQ010000567.1 GCA_018663815.1 Halobacteriovoraceae bacterium
ATCATCAAGTTGTTTACGTTTATGATCATAGGATTTTTTGACTTCTTCAAACAGCTTACGCTTTTTCTTGGATTGGTCTTCAACTTCATCAAACTTAGCACTTTTTCTTGCTAGGTCGTTAGTGACCTCTTCAAATTTTTTCCGTTTGGGTGAGTTATGCTCAAGAGCTTCAAATTTTGCTCTTTTTTTTCCCACGGAAGCATTCGCAAGTCCAATTAAAGCACCTTTTTTCCTTTTCAGTTCATCTTGCACCTCTTCAAATGTCTTTCTTCTGGCCTTAGATGTATCATGAGAAAGGTCGAGTTGAGCCCTTTTTAGGTCAAGGCTGGCTGGGCTCAAGTCAAGCCCAATAATTGATTTCTTCCCCATTGCTCCCGCAGGCTTTAAACCTAAATCTTTATAAGGGTTTCGATTAAGAACACCTGTCACAGGCTTAAAATTATTTCTTTTTAAACTGGATTTCAGTTTAACAGCATCAAATTGAGCAACCTTTTTTCTTTGAATATTATCAAAAGGTGATTTTAGAAAAGACATATCTGTTTTATTTGGCTTTAGTTCAAAATTTGATAAGGGTGAATCAATAATAAAACCAAGGTCCACCTTACGCCTCTTTTTCAACTGCCCCTTTTCTTCATCTTCCCCCAAAACGGCCATTTTCTCAATTCGCAATTTTTCATTCGCATTATACTTTTTAGCCTTCTTTTCTGTTTCATTCGCCTTAACTGTATTTCCAGATTTTGCTCCAATCATCAGCTGTTTTTGCTTTTCTTCTTCTTCAGATGCTAAAACTTGCTCACATGACTTAAAAAAGAAATTCACTTTATGCAAAACAGTTTTTAAAGGCGTCGATTCAAAAATAATTTCATTCAGTCCAAGCCGTTGGAGTTTTGAAAAGATATGTGATGGAAGGGCTTCATCTTGAATAAGAAAATTCTTTGCATTATTATTTTTTACAAATTTTTTACACTCACCTAAATATGAATCTGTTTTTTTTAGGTTTGAGGAAAATGTTACAGAGTGTTCCATGACTCCAATTAACTGAGCATACTCGGCTATTGAGTCTAACTCATAAACGACATATTCATCATCTTGCTCTAATTGTTCTTTTAACGTTTTTAGCATCGATGAGAGTGGGTAGATAAAAGCAATATTCTTCTCAATTTGCATGAGATGATTATAGCATAAATCAAATTACTTGAAAAAACTATTCAATTAACCGACTAATTGGAGCCGGTAATTATTTAGCTTAGATAACTTTTGTCAATTATTGTCGTCAAAAGCTCTAAAGCTTTATAACCCAGCACAGAGTTTCCTTTTATATTCAGTTCAGGAGACCAAACAGAAACACTATAATGTCCAGGCAAACATCCACCAATGGCACCAGAGACACCACTTTTTGCAGGAAGGCCCACTAAATAAGCAAAATCCCCTACCTCATCATAAGTACCACAAGTGAACATCAAAGAGTTAATTCTTTTGCAGTGTCGATGCGAGGTAATTCTTGTCCCATCTAAGCTCTCTCCCTTATTCATTAGGAAATAAAAAGCTTTCGCTAGATCTATATTGTTTAAACTCACAGAACAGAAACTAAAGTAGACATCTAATACATCGTCGATATCATTAATGATATTTCCAAAGCTCTTCATATAACGAGCAAAAGCATAATTTTTATGGCCAGTTACTTTTTCAGATAAAAAAATAGTCTTATCAATACTAATTTTTTTATTCCCTGTTACAGTACGTAAAAAAGAAAGATACCTATCAATGACATGTTTACCGTAAAATTCTAATAAAATATCTGCAATAACAATGGCACCAGAGTTTAAAAATGGATTACTTGGAACACCATGATGTTCTTCTAGTCTGATAAGTGAATCAAAAGATTTTCCGGAGGGTTCTCGATCCATACGCCCCCAAATCTCTTCTCCGACTTCATTTAGGGCCATGCACAAAGTAAAAACTTTAGTAACACTTTGGATGCTAAAATTAACTTTATCATCACCAACAGAGTAAATGTTTTTTTGATCATCAACCAGGGTCATTGCAAATTGTTTACTATCCACGGACTTTAAAGCCGGAATATAACTGGCTTTAACTCCAACGCCGTAAAGATCTTGAACCTCATTATAGATGAAACTTACTGCTTTCGCATAGTCAGGTTTATCCATGTCTATGATCTTTTACGCGTTTTCTTTTTTACGGAAGCCCTATCAACTTTGTCGATCTTTTTATAAACCGCTTTCTTCTTATCTTCTTTAACTTTCATGATTTGTTCAAGTTGAGTACCAATATCTTCTAGCTCTTTAATCAGTTCTTTTTTAATACGCAAGGGACTTGCAACAATTTTTTCCCATAAAGAGATCTTGGCTTTATCATCCTTAATCATTAAGTTTCTCTTTGAAACTTCTTCTTTAGTCATACGATAAATGGCCATATCAGCAAGGTACTCTGCAAAGATAAACTTCTTACTTGTAAGGTACTCTACATAGGCTTTTCTATTAGCTTTCTTTTCAGCAATGGCATAATGTTTTTGTTTTATAAATCGAATAATTTCATTGTTTTTCTTAAGCCTTTCTTTGGCATCAAAAATTAATAATTCATAACGTCGCTTAACAATTTTTAATCTTTGGGCCGTAAATATTTCAATGATTTGTTCTGGTTCATCTAATACTTTGACCCCACGCTCTGAGATTAACGTGTAATTGGGCGATAATGACGTTGTTGTTCCCATGACGTTTTGAACCTCAGCTAGGCTTGCTTGCTGACCATGCTTAAAGACAAGTTCTATCATCACACTATTATCAACTGTAGAGTCGATGTAATCTTTAATGAAATCATTATCAATATGTTTATTTAAAAACTTATATACCTTTTTAGCATCATAGCCACGCGGAAGTTCCGTAATAAATATTTTATCAGAAATTTTCTTAAACCCCATACGAAAGGTGATTTTCTTGGTTTTTTCGACTGTAACAGATTCAACATAATTTCTAACCCAAGGCTTTATTTTTCTAGCCTTGCCAGTTTGAATAAATTGCACCATCGACTTGATAATATCTTTGTGATTAAAGCTTGGTATAACCGAAGAAAAACCAGTTCCAATTCCTTCGGCTCCATTAAGTAACATTACAGGTAGTTTTGGTAAAAGCCCTACTGGCTCCATAACTTTTTCGTCATAATTAGGAACCATATCTACTTGGTTCATATCATCAAATAAAATTAATTTTGCAACTTCACCTAACTTACACTCAATATATCTTCCTGCGGCCGCTTGGGTTTCCATTCTTTCCCCAAAATAACCTTTTTTGTCGATTAATGGATAGTTATTAGAAAAAGTATAATCTTGGGCTAAATTAACAATTGAACTCTCAACAGATGCTGGCCCATGTGGGTGAAGAGTCAAAACAAGACCAGTCAACCCTGTAACTTTCATCAACCCCTTAGATTGATTTCTCCAAAGAGTAAAAAGAATACGTCTTTGACTTGGCTTTAACCCATCTTGTAAATATGGTATTGCTCGATCCATTAAAGTATAAATTTGGTATGTTCTATATTCTTCTTTAACAATGGCCTCTAAAGGTATTGCTTCTAACGAATGTAAATAAATTTCTTCCGTGGCCATATGTATTACCTTCTTATGCTTTTCTTCTTAGTAACTTTTTTGGTGATTTTTTTCTTGGTTGCTTTTTTTACAACTTTTTTCTTGGTTATTTTTTTAGCTGCTTTTTTCTTAGTGATTTTTTTCTTAACTACTTTTTTTACGGCCCTTGTCGCAGTCTTTTTGGTAACGCTACCGCTAGATTTAGCACCACTTAGCTTTGAAGCTTCTTCATCTAATAGGAGATCTTTTCTTAGCTGTGTATCCTTTCCAAAGCAGGTGTGAAGCATATATTTTGCAGCATCTAGGTGATCAACAGTTATTTTGGTATACTCCCCACGCGCCAGAACATATTTAAATGCCTCAGGGCTCATCTCACCCAGACCTTTGTTTCTTTGAATTTCTTTAATCACAATATTTTTTTTCTGCTTTATATTGGCGAGCTCTATCTCACTTTCGGCATACAAAGGTTCTTTATTCGTAATAATCTCAAAAAGAGGGGCTTTTGCAATTTGAATACATCCATTTTCAAACAACTCCGGCCAATAGGTAAAAAAGAAATTTGTTAAAAGAGTATTTATATGACCACCATCAACATCAGAATCAGCCAAAAAAACAATTTTAGAATATCTAAGGGCATCCATATCTGCCGGCTGACCAATGATGAGGTTAACTGAAGCCATGATATCAGAAAATTCTTGATTATTAAGAACATCATTGATTGATGCTTGAGTAACATTCATGGGCTTACCACGAAGTGCAATTCCCCCTTGATACAGTTTATTTCTAGCAGAACGCAACCCACCAATAGCAGAGTCCCCTTCACAAATAAACAGGGTACATAAGCTGCGATCTTTTCGCTCATTAGCATCAAGAAGTTTTTCTACCCTTTGTTTTTTCTGCTTTTTTCCTTTTTTCGATGCATCTTTTAACTCAGCAAACCTTACACGAGATTTTGCTCTTTCGATAACATGCTCAAGGTAATCCTTATTGTTTCGAAGAAACTTGCTCATATATTTATCCATAAATTTCTCAATGGATTTATCCAGATCAGAATCTCTAACGAGCTTTCTTTTCGTTTGCGACTCAAAACGAGGGTTAGGCATAATAACACCAATAATAAAAGTCATGCCACTTAAAATATCATTATCAACAACCGTAATTTTCGCTTTTTTTGCTTCTCGTTCTAATTTTTCTTTAAGTAAATTAATAAAAAGTCTTTTAATACGATCATGATGATAACCACCATCAAATGTTGGAGTTGAATTAACAAAAGAGATGAATTTTTCTCTTTGTTCACTTTTTTTATCTAATACAACTGAAACGTTTATATCGATCAGGGACTTAAATTTTTTCTTTTTGGCCGTCATCCCTTCAAAGGTAAAGTGATCATCACCAATAAGCTGAGCATTTACATTATCAATTCGTTGAGCCAGCTCAAAAAGACCTTTCTTAAAATGATAAAGCTTATCATTAAAAATGAATTTCAAGCCTGGGTTATTATAAGCAAGATCAATAATTCGCTTTTCTAATAAGTCTTTATCAATTTTTACATTTTTATAAACTTCTTTAGCTAATTTGATCTCAATTTTAACTCCCGATGCTCCTTTAAAAGGTTTGGGACGAGTTTTTACTATTTTAAGTGCTCCATCTATAAATTTAAACGTCTGCTCTTTTTTCGTATTGTAGTGCTTAACCGTGACATTAAACTCATCTGAAGTTAAACAAGTCGCCGCAGCACCTAGACCATTTTGACCAAGTGTTCGGTGTAAATACCCCTTAGAATCAACCTCTAAATCTTTAAATTTTGAACCGGTTCTAAATTCAGAATAAACCATGGGAACTTTTGCTAAAGGAAAACCAATTCCATTATCTTGAACAGCAACACTTAAGCCATCATCACTTAAAGTTGTTCTTACCTCTGTAACATGGCCGCGGTAAAATTCATCAATGCAGTTATCAAGAATTTCTTCTATGGCCTTTGATTTTGCCTGATGAAAGTTAACAGTCTTAAACTCTAAGGAGTCATCGGTATAAACATAGGTTTCTAGGTCTTCAACATCATTTGATCCAAAAACAAGGGTCACACGATTACGACAGTGCCACCTTTGATCTTTAGCCTCAATTTGTGCTTCTTTTACTTTTTTACCCTTACGTTTTACCTCTTTAATCGCCATTTTTGGACAACCTCACATAGATCATTGAATGTTTTCAATTATTTAGCTTAATTTGCGTGAAGCATTGTGAAAAGTCCAATTGCGTTATGCAAATTAATTAATCATAATAATCATATGAAAAAGTTCTTAATTTTGACAACTTATTTTGCTTTTTTTATCCCTGGCCATCTGGTGTTGGCAAAAGAGATTGCTCTAGATAACTATATAAAAAGCAAATGGAAACTTTCTAAGTCTCAAAAAAAGTACCTACTGAGTGGTGAGGTTTTGGCTCAGTCACAGGTCGTTGATAACAACAATGCCCAAGATTTCACGATGCAAGTCTACGCTTATCATAAAAAAAACTGCCATAAAGTCATTAGAAAACTCTCCTTACTAGAAAACTATAGTCAGTGGGTTGATTTTATCAAGTCCTCAACTTATCAAGCCAATAGTCATTTATTCACTCTTACTGCTGACCACCCCTTACTTCCCTTCCCAATGCTCATTCATATCATCGTAGAAAGACCCACTAAGATCGGTACTTATACATTTTCCTTTCCAACGGGGATATTTAGGGGCTTACAAGGTCATTTTGAGATAACAGAACAAAATAATAGATGTTTGCTCTTTGCAAAATCTCACTGGCAAGGTCAGCACACAAAAATCCCAAATTTCATTATAGAACTATTTTCTGAAACACTATCAAAGATTGGTGGGCATGTACTGATGCGTAAAGTTCGCTGAATTACGCATCACTTCTTTTATTCTTGGCCAAACCTTGTATATTCAATAATCTATGAATGTAAAACAAATCGATGCCAAAGATACTTACCAGCTAAGAAATATAGTGCTGCGACCTAACTTACCAGTTAAGAGTTGCCACTTTGACCATGATAAAGATGAGAGTACTTTTCACTTAGCGGCATATATTGATGACAAGCTCGCCAGTATTGCTTCTTTCTACATGCTTAATAACGATAAACTTGATGATAATTTTCAATATCAACTACGGGGCATGGCCACTTTAGTTGAGTACCGTGCCCAAGGTCTAAGCTCAGCGCTTTTAAGAACGGCCTTTCCACTGATTAAAAAAAATCATATTAATACTCTTTGGTGTAATGCAAGATCCGAA
>JABJPQ010000568.1 GCA_018663815.1 Halobacteriovoraceae bacterium
TATCGATACGCCCGGCCATGTTGATTTTACCATTGAGGTTGAGAGATCACTGCGGGTTTTGGACGGAGCTGTAGGTGTTTTTTGTGCTGTTGGAGGTGTTGAACCTCAATCAGAAACTGTCTGGGGGCAAGCTGATAAATATAATGTTCCAAGAATTGCATTTATAAACAAAATGGACCGTACAGGAGCAGATTTTTTTAATGTTGTCTCCGAAATTAAAGAAAAGTTAGGTAAAAATGCCTCTGCAGCTCAAATACCAATTGGGGCGGAAGAGAACTTTCAAGGTGTTATTGACCTTGTTCAAATGAAAAAATATGTTTGGGAAAATGAAGACTTAGGAGCAACTTTTGAACTGCTAGAATTAAACGCTGATGAAAAAGAAGAAGCTCAGGCATATCGTGAAGAGCTAATAGAGAGCATTGCAGATTACGATGATGAGTTGACTGAATTATATTTAGGTGGGGAAGAAGTTTCAACAGAGTTACTTAAAAAGGTTATGCGAATGGCCGTTATATCTGAAGGCTTTATCCCCGTTTTTTGTGGAACAGCTTTTAAAAATAAGGGTGTTCAACCTTTGTTAGACGCTGTTATTGATTATCTTCCCTCACCACTTGATATTGGAAATGTATCAGGCTATGACGTGAAAAATTCAGAAAAAGTGATTTATAGAAAGCCATCATCAACTGAAGATTTCTCTGGTCTTGCTTTTAAAATTGCGGTTGATCCATTTGTAGGTCAGCTTACTTTTTTTAGAATATATTCTGGAGAAGTAAAAGTTGGAGCGCAAATTTATAATCCACTTTCGGATAAAAAGGAGAGAGTTGGAAAGATTCTTCAAATGCACGCAAATAAAAGAGAAGAGCTGCAGACAGCTAAAGCGGGTGATATTGTTGCTTTAACAGGTCTTAAATATACCACAACAGGCCAGACCTTGTGTGCGACAGCGAAGCCAATTATTTACGATTTAATGGTGTTTCCAGAAACCGTTATCTCTATTGCAATTGAGCCGAAAACAGCTGCTGATGAAGATAAATTAACCAAAACACTTGAACAATTAAGAATGGAAGATCCGTCTTTCAAATATATGAATAATAAAGAAACTGGTCAATTATTAATTTATGGGATGGGAGAGTTACATCTTGAAATTATTGTTGATCGACTAGAAAGAGAATTTAAAGTTGGTGTAAATGTTGGTTCACCACAAGTTGCTTACAGAGAGAGCATCGAAGCTCCAGCAACGGCCTCTAAAGTGTATAGAAATGAGATTAATGGAAAAGTTCAATATGGTGAGGTTAGCCTTTCAGTTGAGCCTATTGAAGAGCAGATCGTTATCTTTGAGGCGAAGTTTAAAAGCAGAGAAATCCCTAAAGAATTTTTTAAAGCAGTGGAGCAAGGAATACTTGACTCTGTCCCTGGGGGAGCTATGGCCGGATATCCATTTATCGGGATTAAAGTTACCTTGGAGGATATGAAATATAATGATGTGGATTCTAATGAAGTTGCCTACGCAATTGCAGCTTCAATGGCTTTTAAAGATGCATGTTCAAATGGAGGCTTAACTTTGATGGAACCCAGTATGGAACTTGAGGTTTTTACTCCAAAAGAAAGTGCAGGTGACGTCATATCTGATTTAAATATTAGGCGCGGTCGGATAGTGTCTATAGGTAGTAAAGGGAACAAAGACGTTGTCAGCGCAGAGGTTCCGCTATCCCAAATGTTTGGATATAGCACAGATCTAAGATCTCGAACGCAGGGACGTGCAAATTTCTCTATGACATTCAAACAGTATGAAAAAATGGAAAGAAGACTGGCTAAACAAGTTTTAGAAAAAAAAGGTATATATATTTAGATCTTTTGGGAAAAAGCCTTGACAAAGATTCGTGTTTAAAATAATTATTACATCATTTTGAAATGTGGAGAACAGATGGACGCTAACAAACTAAGAATTAAGTTAAGAGCATATGATTTTAATGTGCTTGATGCTTCTGTACAAGAAATTGTACAAACAGCAAAGAATACTGGCGCGAGAGTGGCTGGCCCAATTCCTTTGCCAACAGAGATCAATAAGTACACCGTGTTAAGGTCACCACACGTAAATAAGAAATCACGTGAGCAATTTGAAATGAGAACTCACAAAAGATTAGTAGATATAATCGACCCAACAAAGCAAACTGTAGATAGTTTAATGAAATTGGATTTGTCAGCAGGTGTTGACGTAGAGATTAAATACTAGTATAAGTAGCGATAAATTTTTTTATTCGTAAATTATTAACCATGAATGCATCCCTTTACCGGGGTGATGCTGTGGAGGAAAAATGTCAGAAAATAAAGTTAGTCTTCCGGCTATCTATGCTCAAAAAGCGGGCATGACAAGAGTCTTCGATGAGGCTGGTTTGCATGTTCCAGTTACTGTCGTAAAATTAATCCCAAATGTTATCTCTCAAGTAAAAACAAAAGAAACTGATGGCTATGAAGCTTATCAAGTTGCTTATTATGAAAAAAGAGAAAAACTTATTTCTTCACCCGTTAAAGGTCAGTTAAAGAAAGGTGGAGTTGATAAAAATCTTTGTCGTTTCGCTGAAATTAAAGCTGCTGAAATATCACCAGAAAGTCTTGGTAAAGAAGTTAGTTTAGAAAACTTTGCAGCAAAGA
>JABJPQ010000360.1 GCA_018663815.1 Halobacteriovoraceae bacterium
GCGTATGCATTTCAACTTCAACAGTTGGGTTTCCACGGGAATCAAGAACTTGACGGGCGATAATCTTAGTTATTTTAGACATATAATCTCCTTAGTATTTTTTGGAAACTATAGCTTACTAAATAGAGAATTACGAATAGTTTTCAATGGCCAAGGAAATGATTTTAGTTAATTTTTGCAAGTCTGCCAGGCTATTATTATGAAATAGGGAAATGCGAAACTGATTGCGACCAAGCTTACGATAGGCTTCAATATCTTGCACCACACCCATTTTACGTAATTTCTGGGTTAAATCACTCGCGGAGTATTTCTCATCTAAATCAATCGTAGCAACACTTTGAGACCGATACTTCTCCTCGGTGACAAAACAATTTAAATACTCTTTATCTTTAGCCCAAGTATATATAAACTCAGCTTTTTTCTTTGCTAGTTCAATAACTTTATCCTGGCTCAATTCATTAAGCTTTTTAATTTGTTCATTTAGTAAAAAGATTGTTGAAATGGCTGGTGTGTTATAAGTCTGATTTTTTAATGAATTTTCAATGGCAAACTTCCAACTCATAACCTTGGGCACATACTCTGACCGATCATAAAGACTTTTGGCCCGGGCCAGGGCTTTGGGAGACATAATCGCAACATAAAATCCTCCCTCACTAGCAAATACTTTTTGGGGTGAAAAAAAGTAGAGATCAACTTTATTAAAATCAACTTTAATTTGCCCTGCTCCACTGGTGGCATCAACGGCCAATAATACATCTTTTGAAACAACGGGTAAGTCAGCAATTTGTACTCCGGTAGATGTTTCATTCAGAGTACAACAAATCATATCCACATCATCACTGGGTTCAATCTCTAGACCTGCTCCGAAATTAACAGCTTGTTGTGATACTTCTAACCACGGTATATTTTTATGGGAGTCATACCATTTATTTGAAAATTCCCCCATCACGTAATGAAGCGATGATTTTTTGACTAAGCCTAAACCAATCATATCAAACAAAAATGTCGCACCACCATTACCTATAATCACCTCATATTCGGCTGGTAGATTAAAGTATTTTTTTAAGCCAGCTTGAACTTCTTGACACAGATTTCTAACGGCCGATTGCCTATGACTCGTTCCAAGTAAAGCTTTACCCGACGCAAGTAAATTTGCTAAGTGCTCAACAGGAACAAGGGATGGACCTACTCCAAAGCGAGGATCTGTAGGGTAAAGATCTTTAGCTATTTCCAAGGATTCAAACATTAACTACTCCAAATTTTACAAATTAAACTACCAGTAAGTTTAGGCCGAAAAAGGATAATGAGTAAATATGCGCATAGTAACTTGATCAATACTTTGTATTATCTAAATTCGATCAAACTATATTCTTTACTAAAGGAATTTGTTTGAGATAATTTTAGTATGAACACTCGATACCTGATTGTTTTTGTTTTGCTATTTAGCTTCAAAAGCCACGCCTTTAACCTCACTAAATTTGAGCACCTAAACTTACAGATGGGTACTTGGTTAGAGAACCTAGGCCAAACAAGATCCAGTACTAGCGGAGCAACCAATGGGTTTGAGATCATTCCTTATATTGGAGTCGGTCTTGAATATAATATCGCACCACAGTTTCTGTTCTCTCCTGAGATTGGCTGGGTTATTCAAAGAACGGAAGATGAAGTTAGTAAAAATATTTTTTTCTTACGAGGTGATTTTAGCTACCAAGTAAAAAAATGGCTTAAACTAAAATTAGGCAGTACTTTTATCATGCAAACTTATTCTGGAGATGGTGGAGAAGATACTCTTCCAAATGGAGACTCACAGGAGGTCTATTTTATTCCTGAGGAAAGAAGAACCGCTTATAACCAAACGCTAGATATCGGTGTTGAATTTATTAAAAAAAATAAAAGTATTCGCTTACAAAATTATATTTATGCTTGGAACCAAGACGAAGAAAGAATGACATCCTACTCTCTTTCGTTTAACTATTTTATTCCCCTTGAGGACTTATTATGAAGCTGTTTATATTATGCTTACTTGTGAGCTCACAAGCATGGGCCTTTAGATTAAGTACCAATATTAATGCAACCTTTGCAGATAAAAATGTAAAGATTTTTGTCACCTCTAATAGCACTTGTACTCAAGCAGGTATTAGTCCCGCTGAATTGCTTGAAATTGCGGTTGATGGAGTCAATAAGTTTTGGAATACAGTTCCAACTTCATCACTGCGGCTTGAGCGAGGTGGAATTTTAAATACCACCAATCCTCTTTTTTTAACCGGTATCCTTTGTGCAAGTGATAGTGAAAGTACTTGTGATGTAACGACGTCTGTTCCAGCTGTCACAGATATTGTTATTGCTTGTAACAACAACACGACTGATAATTTTCCCTCTGCTAGCTATCTAGGTCTAAGTGCTCCAACTGTTTTATCTGGTAGCAAGATTAAGGGGAGTATAATCCTCATCAATGATTCTGCTGCAAGTGCTTTTTCTAAACTTTCAAGAAGTGAAATGGAAAGTGTTTTGGCCCATGAAATCGGGCACGCTATTGGCATTGGCCACTCTAATAAAAACGAAGCCCTTATGTATTATAAAAATTCTGATAAAATGCATCGTCTGGCCCAAGATGATATCGATGCTATTAGCTATCTCTACCCTAATAAGCTCGATGGCTGTGGGCTCTTTGGCGGTATTATCAATTTCAATCAAAAAAACAAAAATGGTAATAATTTCATATTAAGCTTAATTTTTGGCTTAAGCCTAGGGTTACTGCTAAACTTCGCGACTAAACATATTACCCGTCACGTTAAAACTGATAGACAGTTAAGCTAATTTCTTGTAAAAACGGGGATGGATTTAAACCAAAATAAAACAAAAAAAACATTTCACCGCTACATTCTAGTAGGGGTTGCGATGATGACATTAAACTTAGCGCTTATCATGATTTTATCAAATTCTATCTAAAACTAGTTCCACGCTTACTACACTCAGCTTCGTATTCTTCCAACCAAACATTCTCTTGAATACTAAGCATTAACTTATTAATCAATAAAGGTTCAAAACCTATATAAACGAGATTTTCAAATTGTAAAAAACCTTCAAATTTAGCATGTTTTTTTACAAGAGCAATATTTTCCAGTCGTACACCCCCAAAGCCAGGTATATAAATCCCAGGCTCCATCGAGACAACTTGCCCAGGTTTAAATTCCTCAGCTCTACCAGAAGAAATTGAAACTCCACCTTCATGTACGTGAATACCAACTCCATGCCCAGTACCATGAGCATAATCATACCCTACCTGGAATAGGGGTTGTCTACAAATAGCATCCAAACCATTACTCTTTGTTCCGGCTTTAAAGACAGCATTTTGTAATTGCAGAATTGATTTTAAAACCAAGGTGTAAATTTCCTTATGTTCTTCACTTGCTTCAATAGCACCACCAATAAAAGTCCGTGTCGTATCTGTTGCAAAACCACTGGCAAAATATCCACCAGAATCAAGTAAGATCATACTATTATCTTTAATCATGACATTAGGTTTTGGATCGCTGTAATGGATAATCGAGCCGTTTGCATCAACACCAGCAATCGTACCAAAACTTTGATCTATGGCCCCTTGCTCTTTATACATAACAGTTGTTTGGTTATAAAGATCAAGTTCAGAGACTTCGTTACCTTCTTTTCGTTGGTTTTTAACCCACTTAATAGTGTTAAAAATGGCTTGATCCGCTTTTTGAAATGAATCCTTAATAACTTTAATCTCTCCCTCTTCTTTTATCGAGTGATATTCAGTTAAACCACCTTGTTTATTAAAAAGTTTCTCTGCCCCCATAATATTTTCCAAAATAAGGTAAGCTTGGGCATTTAGCATGCGTTTATCAATCATCATTTTATTGATTTCATAATTTGCTAATATTTTAGTCACTAATGGTTTCAAATCAGAGTTATCACAGTTAATAAATTCGATCGTTGGATCATGGCATTCAAACTCTACGCCTTTATCCAAAAACACATAGAGCTTATCAAAGGTAGCAAGTCCTTTACCTAGAAATGAACTGAGATATGGAAGATGATAGCCACGACAGTTTGCAAGCCAAGCAAGACTATCTGTTGTCGTAATAAAGTAAGCTTCATTTTTATTAGCAATAATTTTACTCAGCTTCTCGTTAGTATCACTTCCTCTAAGTTCTCTTGGAAGGTGATTTACTTTTCCAAGGGGAGGCATTTTTTCAAAGTTTACCACACTGGTAAGTTCATCATTATTTAGGGCCATAAAGTCAAAATTCTCAACTAAGTACTCGTAAAATGCTGCAGGAGTTCTGTTGGCCTCAAAGCCAACCTTTTTATATTTTCCGGCCACAAGATCATCTTTAAGAACTTTTATATTTCCTTTATCCATCCCAGTTTTTACAACTTCAATTTGATCTAAGTCGCACTCAAGGTCTGCTTGCTCATGATATCGGCCATCCACATAAAGCTTAACTTTACCTTCTCGTGGAATAATAACCTCAGCTGTTGAACCAGAAAATCCTGTAAAATAATATCGATGACAATTTTCCATTGGAACATATTCATTTAAGTATTGATCAAAACTTGTCATAAAAAAAACGTCTACGTTAATCTCATGCATATAGGCTTGGATAAGTTTTATGTTTTCTTTAATCACTGTATTTGAGAGTTTGAAGTTGGAGCTCATATCTATCCTTTAAATTATATTTGTAATAAGAGCATTCTAAGTCGTTTTAATCACATTAGAAAGGAACATAAAAGCTTAATATTACGTATTTATTGATAAAAAAGCTAAAGTTTTTCCTTAAAAACTCGATAATTATTATTGTTAAACAAAAATTAAGACTTATTTGGGGGAAATAATGAGTATCAAGTTTGGATCACTAATCGTTTTAATGGTCATCATCTTTGTTGCAAAAATTTCATTAGAGAATATGAATGCAGCACAGGCTAAAGAAATAAGAATTACAAAATTAAAGTAATGCTTGAACTAATTTTTCAAATGCCTCACCTCGGGCCATATAATTTTGGTACTGATCAAAAGATGGAAAACCGGGACTAAATAAGACGGCCGAAGTATATTCAAATTTAATATCATCGATAACATCTTCTAATCGCTCAATTTCAATAACTTTAAGATATTTACCTAAGCTTCTATTAATATCAAGACGACTCTCACCTATCGCATAGACTTGTTTTATGCAAGTATGGGTTCGTAGTTCTTTAAAAATATCTTTTTCATGAGATCGTAACTTCCCACCTAAAATTAAGATTATCTTTTTTCCGGTAAATGCCTTAACCGCGGCAATGGTTGCAGCTGGATTTGTGCTTTTAGCATCATTATAAAAATCAACTTGTTTAAATGTTCGCACAAACTCTAAGCGGTACTTCACACCGGCAAAAGTATTAATTAAATTTTGGATAACTGCTGGGTAGTTTTGAATCTCACAAAACTTTAAAACGTGTTCGACCACGGAAAAGTTTAATTTATTATGTTCACTAACAAGTTTAGAGTTAGAAAAGTCGTGGCCCTCAATTGGTTTAAAAACTTTTTTTATGGCCTTAGTTTTTACGTATTGTAAGTCATCTGGGGCTAGGTACAGATCAGTTGCCTGTTGATTCATAACAATATTTAGTTTTGCATTTTTATACTCAAGCGGGTCAGAATATCTTTCCATATGACTAGGAGTAATATTTAAGATGATGGCCATATTTGCTCGAAACTCATCCATTAGTTCTAACTGAAAACTGGATAACTCGAGTACAATGATATCAACGTTTTCCTCGCTCAATAAAAGCTCACATAAGGGCACACCAATATTACCACCTAAAAAAACGCTCTTACCACTAGCTTCTAAAGCTTTCGCAATCATCGTGGCCGTAGTTGTTTTGCCATTTGTTCCCGTAATAGCAATTATGGGTTGGGATAATCTTTGAGCAGCAAATTCGACCTCACAGATTTTTTTAATGTGCTTAAATGGTTTTAATGCTGAAATCTTGGGGGAGATGCCTGGTGAAATAATAATAAGCTCAATCTCATTGGCCAAATCAGCTGCTTCGTCTTGATCAAAACACTGATCATGATTGATATAAGTTAGTACTTCATCTTTAGATGACCACGATTCAAGTTTTCCTTGATTAATGGCCACAACATCATGGTCGGTTTTAGTTTTTAAATATTTTAAAGCTGATAGGCCAGAAACACCCATTCCCCAAATAGCAATTTTCATAAACATAGTATATGCTGTGCCCATGTTGCTTGCAAAGCGCTTTTTAGCGATAAAAGATTTTCTTTCCACCCATTTTGAACTCTTAGACCAAGAGGTACTTGAAAGCTTTAACTCGCTACCAAATCATTACAAAATCTGGGCCAAAGATCTAAAAAAACTAGATACACAAGAGCTCATAGATTTAGAAAATAATCTTGCCGCACCCAATACTCTAAATGCTGATTACTTAGCTTTTCTTAATCAAACTAAAGAGCTTACTGTTTTAGCTAAAAACACCAATTGTGATTTTGAAATTCCCCAATTTTTGAAAAGAAAATTATCGTTAAAAAAACAACATGAAATAAAAAATATTTATCATCAATTAATAGATTACCCCATCGATAATTTCATTGATATTGGTAGTGGAGCCGGTCACCTTTCCAGTATTCTTTTACACGATAATCAAAAGACGAGTACCTGTTTAGACTTAGATACTAATTATCAACAAATAGGAATTAAGAAGCTTAAGCGAGAGGCTCCAGGTATTTTAGAGCGCATGAGCTTTAAACAAGTTCATGTTAATGAGGATTTTTCGCTACCCCATATTATGAACTCAGCACTGCTAGGTTTACACGCCTGTGGTAATTTATCCA
>JABJPQ010000569.1 GCA_018663815.1 Halobacteriovoraceae bacterium
AACGGCGACCATCAAACTGTAATGCGGTTGAATTTTTATGCTCTAGACCTCCGTAAATATCTTTTTTCAGATGAGTTATAAAAGTATAGTCCTCATAAGGAATACTACTAAAATGAGAAGCAACAGTTTCAACAATTGTTTTTATATCCTGCTTTAGGTTTTGTTCATGAGGAAAATTTTCTCCATACCAAACCAAATGATGCTCTTTACCGTCAACCATAAACCCATCTGATTCATGACAACCAATTTCTACCGGAGTATCAAGCAGATCATCATAGTCTACAGCATTATAAATAAATTGTTCTCTTTTAGTTGATATATCTTTAAGTCCTGAATGAATTTTGGACCAAAGAGGTGTGAAGCGAAACTCGATGGTTGGAATAATTTCATGATCCTTAAGTCCAATCAGATAAGCAGGCCCATGAAGAAAAGCGTGGCTTTCATCCACGTGACATGTCCTTACAGTTAGTTCGTGGCAATAGATTTCATACTCAATAGTAAAAAGGTCACAAGTGGGAGCACCTTCTGAGTGAGAAAAATCAATTTCCCAAACTCCCTTTTCTTTTTGTTCAAAGTATAAGAATTTTCCAACTTCATTTAAAACTTTAACAGTTCTGATATTACGTGCATACTCTCGCATCAAATAAGAGCCTGGAGACCAGCTAGGTAGAAAAAAGCATAACTTATCCTCAGGTGGTTTTGGGCCAGTAACTTTAACTTTAACCATATGGGTCTGAGGGTCCATAATTTCGACAAGATAGTTAAGTTTCATAATAATCTCCAATTTTTTTTCAATTCTCAATAATAGGTGGTATATCAAGCCTTTATACATATTGACTAGGAATTACATGATCAATGTCTCACTGCAAGATATTCAAATAAAAATCACCACGGCGGCCATGGCGCAAATTCTTTTAATCTTAGAGAATGATTACACTCTACAGGATGAAGTTTTTCGCCTTAAGATTGATGGCAAAGGCTGCACCGGCTTTGATTATGCTCTGGGGTTTTCAAAGCAATTGGATGACGATTTAATCCTTAATCTTGTTGAAAATAATCAAACGATCAAAATTCTCTTAGATCCTTTTACTGCGTTTTACTGTAAAGAGGGCCAAATTGATTACACAAATGATCATGAACAGGGTGCGGAAGGGTTTCACTTTGAAAATTATAATCAAAAAAATTATCACGGTAAGTTTTTCAAAGATGAATCAAAAGTTCCCACCTAGAAATTAATGACATTCACATTATTAATTAAAGGCATTTTCTACGCCCAATCAAATACTGTCCATCCTCACAAAGAGTAATATTCATGAAATCTGCTAACTCTATACTTACTTTATAACTTACCTCTAAACCGGCCCTCGTTTGATTAAGCGATTTTGAATAAGGCCATCTCACGATAACCTTTTCTATCGACTCTCCCTCATTAATTCCAAAATGCACACCCTCTTCATTTTGAGGCGGAAGTGACCCATAAGAAAACGAAACATTTTGTCTACGATACTCAAAGCCCTTTTGGTTTTTTATCTTTAAAATAATCATCGCATTTAACCCATGTGTGTTCGACTTTTTTCCGCGTAAATAAAAACGAATACTTTTCTTTTTTGCTAACTCAAGATTGTTTTCAAAAAGATAAACTCTAGACTCCAATGTTTCATCTCTGATTTTTGATTGAGATGTTAAAATATCCATTTTCCCATCGCGGTTAAAATCTGCAATAACTGTAGAAATAGGATTTATAATATCAATTCCTAATTCCTTAGATTTATTGACAAAAGAATGATCTGCAAGTTGTTCAAAAAGAATTAAACGAGTGTGGGGAGGATAGCCAGAATTATCGACAATTAAATCAAGTAAACCATCATTATTATAATCCAGCCAAATGGCCCTTCTGTCAGCTTGATGCCAATTAGTCTCAAAGTGGTCAAGAAAATATTCTGTGCGATAAAACCGTGGAGGAAACTTGAGCGAGCGACCTGTTAATAAGCTCGATTTATCAATTCCTTCAGCGTCATAATTGTGGGAGAGCTCACCTAAAAAAACATCCATAATCGTATCGTTATTATAATCTGCACAAGCAACCGAAAACGTTCGTCCACTTCCCTGCGTATTTAAAACACCTTCAGGGTCTCCCGCAACTCCACTAACAACACCAAAGTTTTCAAAATAACGATATTTCTCTCTAAATTTATACCTATTCATCCACAAGTTATTTTTAAATTTATTTGTCGCTGTTGTAATAATATCAGGGAATCCATTTTGGTCCATATCACATGTTTGTGAACCATAAGTAGGACTTGCATTAACAAGCATTGTTTTACTAACAGTTTGTTTACTCTCTGCTAATAACAGATGTGAAACATTTTTAAATTTCTTACCTTGATTTAAGTATAGTTGATCCGCAACAGGTCTTGGATGCCCATTGACTTTCTTAAACCAATTACCAACAAAAAGATCAAGTTTTCCATCTAAATTATAATCAATCAAGCTTACCGTTGTGTTAGGAGAAGAGTCTTTAAATTTATAATTTTCTGTTAAAATTAAATTTTTGTTTTTATCACGGCTTCCATAGAAAACTCTTAGTGGTTGCTTGGATAGTTCTGTTTCCTGATTGAGAACTCCTGTTATAGCATCAATGATTTTATCTTGATTAAGATCGTAAAAAAGTAGAAATGAAACTTTTAAAGTTTTGGCAAAAGGTGAACGAGACTTTATAAACTTATGCTTGTGGATATCATACAGATAAAACTGGGGTTGAGCATAAAATGAAGGGATAGCAACAATATCAGAAAAGCCGTCCCCATTAATATCAACAATATTAAAATTATAAGCCTTTATACCTTCAAGCCCATAATACTTTGTTTTATCTACAAAACTTTTTACTACAGTACCTTTTTCTTGCTCAAATTCATCAGGTATTGCGTCTAAATTATGCTCTAACTGAAAAGGTTTACCAACTCCCCTATTGGTAGAGCAAGAAGCCATAAGTAACAAAGTTAATAAGAGTTTAATTTTCATTTTCATGTGCATGCTTAAAGTATAAAAAAATATTTGTTTTAAGTCATGACTTGTTTCTGACAAAAACTTTACTTGAGTCATTCTCTTTTATGGATAAAAAACGCTGCTTTTACTTGCGCAATGTTAATATTTTGATGAAAATGTATTAATGAGTAAATTTCGTAACTTATTTAAAAAATTTAGTAAAAAGAACAAAAAGCCTCAAGATTCTGATGAAGATCTTTTCGAAGAGATTGAAGAAGAAGCAAACGAGGAAATTGAAGATAGTTTAGACGAGCCTAGTAATGATGATAATCAGTTAATGCCACAGGCCCCTCTAGATAATCAAAATAATCAAACGGTCATTATAAAAACAGGTGACTCTGAATCAGATGAACTTATTGCACACCCCTCTGAAATTGAAGGACAGATACCAGCGCAAAGCGACCTAAGCTTTCCTAATATTCCAACGGCACAAAAAGAGGAAGCAGATACAGATGAAGCTTCGCAAGATGCAACAGGAGAGCTAGGTGAATACACTGACATAGCTCTTGATATTTCAGATCTTGATCTAACCGAAGAAGAAGAGCAGCAAGCAGAACGCAATCTTACTGCTTCTGATATTTTTGAGGAATATACTGATATTGCTCTTGATATTTCAAATCTAGATGGCTCCGCGAGCGATGAAGACGAAGCTCCTGAGATCCCTGCCCACGAAGCTCCTGAGATCCCTGCCCACGAAGCTCCTGAGATCCCTGCCCACGATACTCCTGAGATTCCCACGAACGAAAATAATGATATTAGCGATGACGTTCCAGACTTTTCTCTTACCGAAGAAGAAAGTATCTTTGATACCGAAGAAGAAGAAAGTAACTTTGATACCGAAGAAGAAGAAAGTAACTTTGATACCGAAACTCCAAATCTATCGATAGATGAAGAGCTTGATAGCTCTACTGAAATGCTAGATCTAAGCTTAGATAATGACGAGGACCCCAGCTTCTCTCCTGAAACAGCAAGTGTGGAAATTGAAGTTACACCATCACGTTTAGAAACGGAAGAAGAGGATCATCCTCTACCAGCAGAAGATGAAATGCTTGATGAGGCGGATAGCCTCGATGATACAGCAACAACAGAAACAGATGACATTGACCTAACTCAAACAAACCTAAGCTTTAAAGAAAAATTAGAGTTAATGAAAACTCGCATTGCTGACCAATTTAGAAATATTAATAAAAAAGACCTTAAAAAGGCACTGGCAAGTAAACAAAGCCTAACGGATGGTAGTAAGCTCGAAGTCTTTAAAAATAGACTTTCAAATATTCATTGGGCCAGTATTCCTACTGAGTTTTTTAATCAGGCCCATCGTTACAGACTCCATAAGTCTTTTCAAGTTACCATTATTTTCATCTTTGTTTTTATTGCAGCAAAAATGTTAACAAACATAGTTAATGGAAATAAAAATTATAAATCTTTAAGTAAACAAGCACATATTAACTTTGATGACTCAGACGCTTTTTCAAAAAATGATCTCGCAAAAATCAAAGCCGCTAATCTACTTAAGACAGAGCAAGTTGAAAAAGTAAAAGGACCAGCTAAAAAGATAATCAATACAGATAGGATCTGTCGTTCTGCCTCTAAAAAATCAAAAGCAAATGTACAATTAATCAATACCATTGTCTTGCAAGACTCGGTGAAATCTATCGCAAGTGTCCAGGTTCGCTCATCAACTGATCTCAAGTCTATTCGCGAAGGTGAAACATTATTAGGTAAAATCAAAATTGATAGGATTATTAATCAGAAACTGATTGTTAAAAATCTCGCTACTGGTGAATGTGAATCAATAGAGAGCAAAGATGCAACAAAGCGTAGTCGCCTAAAGCCTATAAAAGTACTTACACCCAAAGCATCAAAGAAGTTTGTTAAAAAACAAAAGAAGATCAAAGGTATTGAAACTGATGGCAATAATTTTAAAATTGATAAAAAATTCTTACAAAGTAAGTTAAGCGATATTAACTCATTACTGACCCAGGCCAAAGGTATTCCCATTACAAACCCTGATGGAACAATCTCTTTTAAAATTACTCAGATTGACCCAGGTGGAATTTTTGCTTATCTCGGAATGCAAGACCAAGATATCATTACCCAAATTAATGGGGAACCTATTAAAGAATTAAGTGAAGTCATGAATCTATTTGCCAAGGTTGGAAATCTAAGCTCATTAAATATAACTGTTAACCGCGGTGGAGAAGAAACAACTCAAAATTATAATATCAAATAGAAGGAAGATATTTTATGAAAAAAAGTTTTATTTTGGCCTTAAAACCAATACCGATGATCACGATGATCTCACTTACTTTGGCTTCCTCCTCTGCTCTGTCGCAGTTTAAAAGTTTTAAATCAAAGCCAAGATTTAATACAAAAAAAGATGCAAAAGCTAAGAAATTTACTGATGACGACAATAATGCAAAAACATTTGGAAATAGAACTGAAAAACTTCCCGATACACCAAACTCAAAATATGTTAATTTAAACCTTGAAACAGCTTTTGGGCCTGAGATTGTAGAAAGTTTTAATTACCCTGATTCAGATATTATGGAGCTCACTAAGGTCATGCAAGAGATGACCGGAATTAACTTAATCTTAGATAAAGATGTAAAAGGTAAGGTTTCAATTACGGCTCCCACTCCAATTACTGTTGGTGATGCATGGAAAGCATATCTATCAGCACTAAACATGGCCGGGTACACTCTCGTTCAATCGGGAGCGTTTTATAAAATCATTAACGCCAGAGATGTAAGGTATGTGCCAACCAAAATTTATACTGGATCATATACTCCCACAACTGAATCTCACATCATGAAAGTGATGGCATTGAAAAATGTTGATGCCTCAGAAATTTCACGAAATTTTAGACCCTTTATGTCGCGTTATGGCCGTATTATTGATATCAAACAAACCAATACAATTATTATCTCAGATACTGGTGCCAATATTGTTCGACTAGAAAAACTGATTAAGTTTTTAGATGTTCCTGGTCATGAAGAATCACTGCAAATTATTCCCGTTAAGAACTCATCCGCGCAAGAAATTGCAAAATTACTCGATGAGATTCTTAGAGGAGGAGGTAGTAGTAGCAGAAGCCGTAGTTCCTCATCCCGAAGTTCTAAAAGATTTTCCAGTTCAAAGTCACGTTCAAGTGGTTCACAAAATATATCTAAAATAATTGCAGAGCCAAGAACAAACTCAATCATAGCCATGGCCAACTCTGATGGGGCCAAAGAATTACGCTCTCTCATTAAAAAGCTCGATGTTAGATTCTCTTCTAACCAAGCGGATAAAATTCATGTGCATTACCTCAACTATGGAAATGCGGAAGAATTATCCAAAACACTTTCATCACTCGTTTCAGGCACAAAAGCCTCTACCAAAAGGTCTGGTTCAAGTAGAAGCTTTATAACCAAAGGCACTGACGGCAGTACCCTCTTTAATGGTGAAGTTAAAATTACGGCCGATAAAAATAATAATGCACTAGTTGTTACGGCTTCCCCTACTGACTGGTTGACGCTTAAAAATGTTATTGGAAAACTCGATATTCCTAGAGATCAAGTTTATGTGGAAGGTCTTATTATGGAAACCAGCGTAACTAAAGTACGTGGATTTGGAGTTGAGTTTATGGGAGCCTATGGCCAGGGTAATGCCCAACGAGCTGGGTTTAACAATAACGGAG
>JABJPQ010000450.1 GCA_018663815.1 Halobacteriovoraceae bacterium
AGCAACAACTGGCACATCTGTATATATTAGAGCCAGGCCATACCGACCACAAACAATATCTTCAAAAATGGATTTATGCTGTTTTAGAAGATGCTTACGCACTTAATGACATTATGAATCACCAAGATTTTCTGATCCTGGATGATGCAAAAGAAGCCAAACAATACAATATTGAACATATAAGTGAAATCAATCAATTCATAAGTAACAAAGCTAATCAGATTGATCAAAAATTTCTCATCATCCCATATGCTCACAAATTAAGCCCAATTCACTACAATAAATTGTTAAAACTTTTTGAAGAGCCACCTATTAAACTAACCGTTTTTCTGCTTAATCCCCATAAAATTAAACTTTTACCCACAATCAATTCACGTGGTCAAAATATTAAACTTAAAATAGAACAAAATAACTCAACCTCATTCTTAGCTGATATTTTTAAAGATGACCCAAGTTATACTAAGTTTTCAAAAGAAGTTGAAAAACAAAAGCTCACCCCTGCACAACTTTTAGCTGAATTGGCTCAAAGTTATGCACAATCAAACCAAATAATGGCCACTGAACTTTCTCAGCTGCAAACACAGATTAAACATGTACAAGAAGATATTCTTTTTAATAACTCCACGCAACATATCCTCCTAAAGATTTACCATTATTATATTAAACTAAAATAGTGCAACATCCATTGACTACTCGTTTCTAAGCATTGAAAATACACATTTAATCAAAAATAATATACGGATATATAATGACTCAAATTCAAGAGGTTGAAGACAAATCAACCGAGCAAAATAACAAAGTTGAAGAACAATCAAGAAAAAAAAATAAATTTGCTGTAAAAGAAGATATAACTGAAGACAATTGCAAATTTCATGATGGACAAGTTTTAAAATTTGTTCGTGTACGTTTTCCTGGGCATGCGAAAAGTTATCCTTTTTTAATAGGTCAACGAAATCTTTTTTACGGCCAAAAAGTTATGGCCATGAGTGATAGAGGTATGGCCGTTGGTTACATCAATTCATTTGAATATGAAATTGCGTTTGCAAAAAACATGCTTCCACTACGAACGATTAGCAAAATGGCTACAGAAGAAGATATTCAAAACGAAAAAGAAAACTACAAGAAACAAAAAGAAATAGAAACGACCTGCCAAAACTTGATTGATAAAAATAATTTATCCATGAATCTAACTCATGTCGAATTTACTCAGTTTGGTAAAAAAGTTGTCTTTTATTTTATTGCACCGGCCAGAGTCGACTTCAGAGGACTTGTAAAAGATCTGGTATCTGAACTACGTTTAAGAATAGAGTTAAGACAAATTTCAGTACGTGATAGAGCTGCTTCCCAAGGAGCACTAGGCCCATGTGGAAGAGAGTTATGTTGCTCTTCATTTCTATCTAAGTATGGTAATGTTTCAGTCAAAATGGCTAAAAACCAAAATCTTACCTTGAATTATTCAAAACTCAATGGAGTGTGTGGACAATTAAAGTGTTGCTTACAATATGAAGACGAAGTGTATTCACAAAAAAGAAAAAAAATGCCTCAAGAAGGCTCGTTGATTCAAACTCACTCTGGAGATTCTGGAAAAGTACGCAAAATTTATTTACTCACTGAGCAATTTGACCTGCTTACTGAAAAGGGCCGCGTTAAACGATTTACTGCAGATCAATTCAAAAAATCCTATAAAGAGGGTGAGTATAAGTTTCCACATCGTTTTGATACCATTTCTGATGAAACAGGTACGGTTCAAGGGCTTAGTGAACTTAAATCAAAACAATCGAGACAATTTGAAAGAGATATTGAGAAAATTGGCTTTAAAGCCAAAAAATATGCCGTTGAAACAATAGAAGGTATATCTGACTATCTTCCAGCTCGCGATCGAACTGAAGACAAGGCTGAAATTGAAAAACAGCAATTACTTGCAGAAACTAAAGTAGAAAAGTTTATAGATCTTTCTACTAGTGTTGTGGAAGAGGTTCAAGAGACTGCAAAGGTTACTGCTCCAGTGAAGAGTTCAAATAAGCCTTATCGAAAGAATAATCGCCATAACAACCGAAACAGGCGACCTAAAAATAACAATAATTCTAAAGCCAATAAGTCAAAAGAGTAAACTTGGTATGTCTCAGTACAAAATTTTGCATACTGCTGACTGGCACCTAGGAAAACAACTTTACAAAAAAAATCGTAAAGACGAACATGACCAATTTCTCGCATGGTTAATTAAGTATATCATTGATAACAAGATAAATCTTCTTATCATTGCAGGCGATATCTTTGACACGGTCAACCCAGCTTATCAAATACAAAAAAAACTCTATGATTTTGTTTATCAAATGGGCTTAATTAAAAATTTTCAAACGATAATTATTACAGGAAACCACGACTCCAATAAATTATTTGAAATCCCAAAATCTTTTTTTAAACTGCATAATTGCTCTATATATCCGACATTTGATCCGACAAACGCCGCTCTAGAACATTATATCGATTTCAATCACAAAAAAGTCGGGATTAAACTTTTACCATACTTTAGAAACTATGAACTTATAAATCATCTCGACCTAACTAATGACAACGATAAAGACATTGAATTATTTTTTCATAACTTTTTTACAAACTGGTCTCAAAACAATATTGCAACAAAAATACTTGTCTCACACCACTGTTTTGGACACTATAACTACACCGGTAGCGAGCATGCGATTTTTTTATCGGGAGTAGAGTACTTTCCTCTTAAATGGGTTCAAAATGAATTTGATTATGTAGCACTAGGACATATTCACAAACGTCAAACATTATCAAAAGCACCACCTATTATTTATCCTGGTTCACCTATTCCTTTGAGGTTTTCTGAGACTAATCAAAAATATCTTTCTGAGATTACAATTGATACGACTTTTAATCTAGCACAACAATACATTGAAATTCCGCAGTTTAAAAAATTAATTCAATTAAACACATCACTCAATTCACTTAACACTGACTTACGTAATATGATTGAGAAATATAATAAGGAAACCATTGATTGTTATCTCGAAGTTAAAATTCAATTAACACAAGCACAATCAGGAGTCATAGATACAATTCGGTCGATGCTAGTAAGCACGAATATAGAGCTCATTTCATTTTTACCTATTATTAGTAGCTCAGAGACAGAAAAAATTCATTACCAAAAAATAAAGGATTTAAGCTTAACAGAGCTCTTTGAGAGCTACCATCAACATAAATACTCTGGCCATAAAGCTCCCGATGATATTATGGAAAGCTTCAAACAATTAATAGAAGAGTCTAAGCATGAGAATCCATAGACTAAAGCTAGAAAATATCGCATCACTCAAAGGTGCTCATGAAATTAATTTTGAAGATATCTACCAAGAATCTAACCTTTTTGCTATCACCGGGCAGACGGGCTCTGGCAAGTCAACCATCCTTAATTGTATTTCGCTGGCCCTTTATGGGGAAATATACAAGAAAGATTCAAGCTCCCAAGACTTTGTAACCTTGGGACAGGCCCAAGCTAGTATTGAACTGACATTCTCATTTGAGTCTAACAAGTATCGAAGCTTATGGCAGATGCGTGTTAAGCGAAAAAATGGTGATATTCTCAAAAAGCCACAACTCATCAGAACTCTTTTTCAAATAAACCACGAAACTGATCTGGCCATAGATAAAAGTGTCGAGGAAATTATCCATCTTACTTTTAATCAATTTTGTAAAACGACCATTCTCAATCAAGGTGAGTTTTCACGTTTTCTCACAAGTAAGTTTATCGACCGTAAAGATATCTTAGAAAAGTTCTACGAAGGTGAGAGTCTTGATCGACTAAACATACATCTTAACAAAAAAATTAAAGATATAAA
>JABJPQ010000405.1 GCA_018663815.1 Halobacteriovoraceae bacterium
CTTGACCTCTTGGTATTTAATTTTTTTAAGAATGTTTTTAGCATAGAAATCTTCGAGACAATCCTTTTCGATAAAAACTGTTTTAAACATCGAAATCACCCTGCCAAACAGACTCAACCGCAGAGAACTTAAAAGATTCTAATTTCTTAATTAACCGATCGATGTTTTGTTGATGGTTAATTTCCATTTTAAGCGTGATTTTTTTTTGTTCTAGTTTTGAATCGTAAAAAATATCAGCTCCAATCTGTTCAAACGGTGACGTGATTTTTTTCATTTGGGCATGAATCTTTGTATTGATCGGGTTTGCAATATTTTCTAAATAATCGATGAGCTTATTCGCTTTAGCCTTATCTTTAATTTCTAATTCAAGAACGTTTGACTTTAAGATCGTCTCATTTAACTTTGAATACAAGTTAAGTTTAAAAAATAAATTCTCCAAACGTTTTTGTTGCGTAAAGCTTGTTTTAAAAGGAAATACTAATGTTGATTCAAGCTTAGCTTGCTGGTGATCTTCTAGTTCTAAAAAGTAAGTGAGTAGTTTTTCTGAGTATTCCTTAGCTCTTTGTTTGAGGTCAAAACATTGGGTTGAGTTACCAGCAATATCTGAAATGAGTTTATAAGCTTGGAAAGGTATTTTATATTCATGTGCAACCTTTCCAATGGCCCAGGCTTCACGGTCTACTATGGCCGCAAAATTAGCCAAATCTTTTGCAAATTCATCAGTTAAAACACGAGACTCTGTGGTAATCCCATCGATTAAGGTATCACTTGTCGTTGTATAGGAATGAAACTTGGGTTTAGTATCGTTATGATAATAAAGTGTTCTTAATTCATATATTGTATTTAATGCGAGACTTGAATCTAAGCTTCCAGCAATCCCCATGTTAATCATAGATGTGATATTATATTTTGCTAAATAATAGGGAAGTCTGGTCATAACTTCCCAAGGACCTTCCCCTGTAATCAGTAGTGACAGATTATCATTTTGATAAAATCGATTATCACTTGTTTTAAGATGATGGTGACGTATAAATTCCTGTGCTTCGCCTCGGTGAGCAATACATAATAATTTCATGACTTTGTTATAGAGTGCAGCAGTAATTTTTGGTAGCGACAGTGCGTTATAACCTTAAACAAATGACATTGTTTTTAAATGAGACTATATAATTTATATGAAAATTGGATTTGGTGGAGCGGCCCTTAGTGGAGATGGTGGTGGTTATGGTTTTGGGGCAATTGAGGACCCCATCGGCTTAGTTAAAGATGCCTTTGAAAGAGGTATCAGTTTATATGATACAGCCCCAATATACGGTTATAATCAGTCTGAAATAACTTTAGGCCAAGCTTTAAAATCAGTCAGAGAAAAAGTAGAAATTGTTTCAAAGTCTGGTGTCAGTTGGCATGAAAGTAAACGTGTGAATATGACTAATGATCCGGTTGAAACTCAAAAAATGTTAGAAAATAGTTTAAGAAATTTAAATACCGAATATATTGATATCTATATGATTCATTGGCCAGATGATAAAGTTGATATTCGAAAGCCTTTAGAGGTATTGGCCAAAGCACAAAGTGTTGGTAAAATAAAATCCATTGGTTTATGTAATACCTATAGAGAAGATCTACTAAAGTCTTTAGAGATTTGTAAAATTGAATATATTCAAGGAGAGTCAAACCTTTTTAAAAACTTTCAACATGGCTTAAATAATTTAATTACCGAGCATCAAATAAAGACCATGGGATGGGGTACTTTTGATAAAGGAATTTTAGCAGGATCGGTTAAAGAAGATTCAAAGTTTGAAGATTCTGATGCTAGATCGTGGGCACCATGGTGGAAAAAATCAAATTGGAAAGAGCGGGTGAAAAAGGCAGAGTTAATTGAGAAAAAAATTGGAAAATCAATTAAAGATATCGCGCTTCAATATTCACTTGTAGCTAATGATATTAGTCTATGTGGTGTTAAGAAGAGGCATCATCTTGATTATGTTTTTGATATGTTAGATCAAAGTATTGATCAAGAAATCATTTCAGCAGCTGTCGATGTCGCAAGGTCTTAAGGTTTCAGTCATTATTCCTACTTTTAACCGTGCTCATACGCTTGAGCGTGCCATAAACAGCGTTAAGGCTCAAACATTTAAACAGTTTGAGCTAATTATTGTGGATGATGGGTCAACTGATAACACCGCTAAACTTTTAAAACAATATAAAGATATAAAAATAATTACTCAAGACAATATGGGTGTATCCCATGCGAGAAATTCGGCGATAGCGCAAGCTCAGGGTCAATACATTTCATTTCTTGATTCAGATGATGAGTGGTTACCCCATAAGTTGGAAGCTCAACTTCAATTACTTGACTCCACAAATGTGAAGTGGGTTCATGGTGAAGAAATTTGGATTCGAAATGGTGTTCGAGTGAATCAAATGAAAAAGCATAAAAAAGGTGGGGGAAATCAATTTATTCCCTCGCTTGAGAGGTGTATGATTTCTCCTTCCACTGTCATCATTGAAAAAAAAATACTAGAAAAAGCTGGTTGTTTTAGAGATGATTATCCTGTTTGTGAAGATTATGATTTGTGGTTGAAACTTACGGCCAGCCATGAGATCGGTTTTGTAAGTGATCCAGTGATTATAAAATACGGTGGACACTCAGATCAATTATCCTCTAAGTTTTATGCAATGGATTATTGGAGAGTTAAGTCACTCGATTGGGTTCTCGCTAATAATAAACTGAGTTCCGAGCAAAGA